>NZ_JBLVXX010000030.1:0-67170 GCF_048283985.1 Enterobacter cloacae complex sp. 6730903
GAAATATAAATACAGAATTAATTCAGGTGAGATATTACAGGCACAAAAAAACCGCCCGGAGGCGGTTTCTTCTGGATGCTTATTTAGCGCCCGGGATGCTGAAACGCTTGTTGAAGCGGTCAACACGGCCACCGGTTGCAACATCACGCTGCTTACCAGTGTAGAACGGGTGGCATTTGCCGCACACGTCCAGGTTCAGATCGTGACCCACGGTAGAGCGGATCTGGATAGAGTTACCGCAAGAGCAGTTTGCAGTAATCATTTCGTATTTCGGGTGAATATCTTTTTTCATGGGAGAACCTCAGTTAAGGCCGCGTCGCTCTTCCAGCCCTAACGCCAGACACCACGCGATGTTGAATGTAAGTTCTTTGGCGTAAAATACACCAAAGGCGGCGAATCATACAGAATTTGACCAACGTATGCAAACTGATCCGCACGCCGCTTTCACTAATGTGTATACTAACGCGCCACTTTTCAAGTCAGGAAGATTCGATGCCCGTCGCTCACGTTGCCCTGCCCGTTCCGCTTCCCCGCACCTTTGACTACCTGCTGCCCGACAGCATGAGCGCCAAAGCGGGCTGTCGCGTGACCGTGCCGTTTGGTAAACAGCAGCGCGTGGGGATCGTGGTGTCCGTCAGCGACAAAAGCGAATTGCCGCTTAACGAGCTGAAATCGGTTGTTGAGGTGCTGGACAGCGAGCCGGTTTACTCCACCAGCACCTGGCGACTGCTGCTGTGGGCGGCAGATTATTATCATCATCCGATTGGCGACGTGCTGTTCCATGCCCTGCCCATTATGCTGCGCCAGGGTAAGAGCGCCAGCCACGCGCCAATGTGGTACTGGTTTGCCACCGAGCAGGGCCAGGCGGTGGACATTAACAGCCTGAAGCGCTCGCAGAAACAGCAGCAGGCGCTGGCCGCGCTGCGCCAGGGAAAAATCTGGCGCCATCAGGTCGACGAGCTTGAGGTAAGCGAAACCGCGTTGCAGGCATTAAGGAAGAAAGGGCTGAGCGAGCTGGCCAGTGAAGCACCTGCCCTTCACGACTGGCGCGACGGCTTTTCCGTCTCCGGCAATCGTCTGCGTCTGAATACCGAGCAGGCCACCGCCGTGGGCGCGATTCACAGCGCCGCCGATCGCTTTTCCGCCTGGCTGCTGGCGGGCGTCACCGGCTCCGGTAAAACCGAAGTGTATCTGAGCGTGCTGGAAAACGTGCTCGCGCAGGGCAAACAGGCGCTGGTGATGGTGCCGGAAATCGGCCTGACGCCGCAAACCATCGCGCGTTTCCGTGAACGCTTTAATGCGCCCGTTGAGGTTCTGCACTCCGGCCTGAACGACAGCGAGCGCCTCAGCGCCTGGCTGAAAGCGAAAAACGGCGAAGCGGCGATTGTGATCGGCACCCGTTCATCGCTGTTTACGCCGTTTAAAAATCTCGGCGTTATCGTGATCGATGAAGAGCATGACAGCTCCTATAAACAGCAGGAAGGCTGGCGCTATCACGCCCGCGACTTAGCCGTGTACCGCGCCCACAGCGAGCAAATCCCTATTATTCTCGGGTCCGCCACCCCCGCGCTTGAAACGCTGCACAACGTTCGCCAGCGTAAATACCACATGCTGCGCCTGACGCGCCGTGCGGGGAATGCCCGCCCGGCCATTCAACATGTGCTGGATCTGAAAGGCCAGCAGGTGCAGGCCGGGTTAGCGCCTGCGCTGATTAGCCGCATGCGCCAGCATTTGCAGGCGGGCAACCAGGTGATCCTGTTCCTGAACCGCCGCGGCTTCGCGCCTGCGTTGCTGTGCCACGACTGCGGCTGGATCGCGGAGTGCCCGCGCTGCGATCACTACTACACCTTCCACCAGGCTCAGCGCCATTTGCGCTGCCACCACTGCGACAGCCAGCGTCCGGTCCCCCGTCAGTGCCCGTCCTGCGGCTCAACGCACATCGTGCCGGTCGGCCTGGGAACGGAACAGCTTGAACAGGCGCTCGCGCCCTTCTTCCCGGACGTGCCCATCTCCCGTATCGACAGGGATACCACCAGCCGTAAAGGGGCGCTGGAGCAGCAGCTGGCGGAAGTGCATCGCGGCGGCGCGCGCATCCTGATTGGCACACAGATGCTGGCGAAAGGGCACCACTTCCCGGACGTGACGCTGGTCGCCCTGCTGGACGTCGACGGCGCGCTGTTCTCCGCGGATTTTCGCTCCGCCGAGCGTTTCGCCCAGCTTTATACCCAGGTTGCCGGTCGCGCTGGTCGGGCGGGTAAGCAGGGCGAGGTGGTGCTGCAAACGCACCACCCTGAACATCCGCTGCTGCAAACTCTGCTGCACAAAGGCTATGACGCCTTCGCGGACCAGGCGCTGGCCGAACGCCAGACGATGCAGCTTCCCCCGTGGACCAGCCACGTTATCATCCGTGCGGAAGATCATAACAACCAACAGGCCCCGCTGTTCCTGCAACAGCTGAGAAACCTCCTGCAAGCTAGCCCGCTGGTGGATAATCAGCTGTGGATTTTAGGCCCGGTACCCGCGCTCGCCCCGAAACGCGGCGGCCGTTTCCGCTGGCAACTGTTACTTCAGCACCCCTCGCGTATCCGTTTACAGCAGATCGTCAGCGGCACGCTGGCGCTGATCAATACCCTGCCGGAAGCGCGAAAAGTGAAGTGGGTTCTTGATGTCGATCCGATTGAAGGCTGAAGACGGATCGAAAAATTTAATGCGCCTCACACTTTTTATGAAAATTCTGTAACCGATTCCATTAACTATCTGTAAAAATGGTGCTGTCCGCAGTTCGGTGTTCAGGCGAGGAGAAGACGTTGAAGTCCAGGAAAGAGGTTGCCTCGGCGACCATGAAAGACGTTGCCGAGAAAGCACAAGTCTCAACAGCAACCGTGTCCCGCGCATTGATGAACCCTGACAAAGTCTCCCAGGCGACCCGAAACCGGGTTGAAAAGGCGGCGCTTGAGGTCGGTTATTTCCCGCAAGCCATGGGGCGTAACGTAAAACGCAACGAATCCCGCACCATCCTGGTGATCGTGCCGGACATCTGCGATCCCTTCTTCAGCGAAATCATCCGCGGCATTGAAGTCACTGCCGCCGCCCAGGGCTATCTGGTGCTGATTGGCGATTGTGCTCATCAGAACCAGCAGGAAAAAACGTTCATCGACCTGATCATCACCAAGCAGATTGATGGCATGCTGCTGCTTGGCTCACGCCTGCCGTTTGATGCCAGCATTGAAGAACAGCGCAATTTACCGCCGATGGTCATGGCGAACGAATTCGCGCCGGAGCTGGAGCTGCCAACCGTTCATATCGATAACCTCACCGCCGCGTTCAACGCCGTGAACTATCTTCAGGAACTGGGGCATAAGCGTATCGGTTGTATCGCCGGACCAGAAGAGATGCCGCTGTGTCATTACCGCTTGCAGGGCTACGTTCAGGCGCTGCGCCGTACCGGGGCTATCGTCGATCCGCACTACATTGCGCGCGGTGATTTCACCTTTGAAGCGGGCGGGCAGGCGCTGGAAAAATTGCTGGCCTTGCCAGAACCGCCCACCGCGGTCTTCTGCCACAGCGACGTGATGGCGCTGGGGGCGTTATCCTACGCCAAACGTCACGGGCTGCGCGTGCCGCAGGACCTGTCGATTATCGGTTTTGATAATATTTCGCTTTCGGAGTTTTGCGATCCGCCGCTTTCGACCGTTGCCCAGCCACGGTATGACATTGGCCGGGAAGCGATGCTGCTTTTGCTGGATCAGCTGCACGGTCAAACAGTTAGCAGTGGGTCACGGCTACTGGATTGTGAGCTGATTGTGCGCGGCTCTACCCAGGCATTAACTTAAAGTAAATACCTTTCGACACCCTTATCTGGTCAAAGCCCCGTCGCTTAAGTAACATGGCGGGCTGACGAACGAATAAATACAGCGAAACGATAGTGGCACAACGAGATTATGTACGTCGCGGCCAGCCGGCACCTTCGCGACGCAAAAAGAGTAGTTCAAAAAGCAAGCAACGTAGCCTGTCTGCTGTCTCCCCAGCCATGGTCGCCATTGCTGCGGCCGTGCTGGTGGCCTTTATTGGCGGCCTCTACTTCATTACGCATCATAAAAAAGAAGAGTCTGAAGCCCTTCAGGGTAACAAGGTCGTCGGCAACGGCCTGCCGCCGAAGCCTGAAGAGCGCTGGCGCTACATTAAAGAGCTGGAAAGCCGTCAGCCTGGCGTACGTGCGCCTACCGAGCCTTCTGCCGGGGGTGAAGTGAAGAATGCCGATCAGCTGACGGACGAACAGCGTCAATTGCTCGCTCAGATGCAGGCGGACATGCGCCAGCAGCCTACGCAGCTGAACGAAGTGCCGTGGAACGAACAAACCCCGGCGCAGCGTCAGCAAACGTTGCAGCGCCAGCGTCAGGCTCAGCAGCAAACGCAACAGCAGCAGTGGACGCAGACGCAGCCGGTACAGCAGCCGCGTACACAACCGCAGCAGCAGACGCGTACCGTACAAACTCAGCCTGTCCAGCAGCAACCGAAGGCGCAGCCGCAGAAGCAAACGGCACAGCCGTATCAGGATCTGTTGCAGACGCCTGCGCATACCACTGCGCAACAGCCAAAAACGCAGCAGGCTGCGCCGGTCACCAAAGAGACCGAGGCGCCGAAGCAGACGGCTGAGAAAAAAGATGAACGCCGCTGGATGGTTCAGTGCGGTTCGTTTAAAGGCGCCGAACAGGCAGAAACGGTGCGTGCTCAGCTGGCATTTGAAGGATTTGACTCCCGCATTACCACCAATAACGGCTGGAATCGCGTAGTGATTGGACTGGTCAAAGGCAAAGAAAACGCAGACGGCACCATTTCCCGTTTGAAAGTGGCTGGCCACACAAACTGCATTCGACTCGCCTCCGGGGGTTGAAACCCCCAAATTCCCCCCCATCTATCATTTAATTCAGCCCTGAGCACAGGCTCAGGGCTTCTGTTTCCCGAATCTGTAACCAGGGGGTCTGCTCGTGACAACAATAGTAAGTGTACGCCGTAACGGCCAGGTGGTAATTGCCGGTGATGGCCAGGCCACGCTGGGTAATACCGTCATGAAAGGCAACGTGAAGAAAGTACGTCGTCTTTATAACGACAAAGTGATCGCCGGTTTCGCAGGCGGCACGGCTGATGCCTTCACGCTGTTTGAACTGTTTGAACGCAAACTGGAAATGCATCAGGGTCATCTGGTGAAAGCCGCTGTTGAGCTGGCAAAAGACTGGCGTACCGACCGCATGCTACGCAAGCTCGAAGCGCTGCTGGCCGTGGCTGACGAAAACGCCTCGCTGATCATCACCGGTAACGGCGACGTGGTTCAGCCTGAAAACGACCTGATTGCCATCGGCTCTGGCGGCCCGTACGCCCAGGCCGCAGCCCGTGCGCTGTTGGAAAATACCGACATGAACGCGCGCGATATCGCGGTGAAAGCGTTGGATATTGCAGGTGATATCTGCATCTATACCAACCACAATCACACCATCGAAGAATTACCGTCTAAAGCGTAAGGATCGCCCATGTCTGAAATGACCCCACGCGAAATTGTCAGCGAACTGAACAAACACATTATCGGCCAGGACAACGCCAAGCGCTCCGTGGCTATCGCACTGCGTAACCGCTGGCGTCGCATGCAGCTCGACGAAGAGCTTCGCCACGAAGTGACGCCAAAAAATATTCTGATGATCGGCCCGACCGGTGTGGGTAAAACCGAAATCGCCCGTCGTCTGGCCAAACTGGCTAACGCGCCGTTCATCAAAGTTGAAGCCACCAAGTTCACCGAAGTGGGCTATGTAGGTAAAGAAGTGGACTCCATCATCCGCGATCTGACCGACTCGGCGATTAAGATGGTGCGCGTCCAGGCGATTGAGAAAAACCGCTATCGCGCCGAAGAGATGGCCGAAGAGCGTATTCTCGACGTGCTGATCCCACCGGCAAAAAACAACTGGGGACAGGCTGAACAGCAGTCTGAACCTTCTGCTGCGCGTCAGGCATTCCGCAAAAAGCTGCGCGAAGGCGAGCTGGACGACAAAGAGATTGAGATCGATCTCGCTGCCGCGCCAATGGGCGTGGAAATTATGGCGCCTCCGGGCATGGAAGAGATGACCAGCCAATTGCAGTCCATGTTCCAGAACCTGGGCGGGCAGAAGCAGAAAGCGCGTAAGCTGAAAATCAAAGACGCGATGAAGCTGCTGATTGAAGAAGAAGCCGCGAAGCTGGTTAACCCGGAAGAGCTGAAACAGGACGCTATCGACGCGGTTGAGCAGCACGGTATCGTGTTTATCGACGAAATCGACAAGATCTGTAAGCGCGGCAACGCGTCCGGCCCGGATGTCTCCCGCGAAGGCGTTCAGCGCGACCTGCTGCCGCTGGTGGAAGGGTGTACCGTTTCCACCAAGCACGGCATGGTTAAAACTGACCACATTCTGTTTATCGCCTCCGGTGCGTTCCAGATTGCCAGCCCGTCTGACCTGATCCCGGAACTCCAGGGTCGTCTGCCAATCCGCGTTGAGTTGCAGGCGCTGACCACCGAAGATTTCGAACGTATCCTGACTGAGCCAAACGCGTCTGTGACCGTACAGTACAAAGCGCTGATGGCGACTGAAGGCGTGAACATTGAATTTACCGATGACGGTATCAAGCGCATCGCTCAGGCCGCGTGGCAGGTCAACGAAACCACCGAGAACATCGGTGCGCGTCGTCTGCACACCGTGCTGGAACGCCTGATGGAAGACATCTCTTATGATGCGAGCGACCTTAACGGTCAAAGCATTACCATTGACGCAGACTATGTGGGCAAACACCTGGATGCGTTAGTGGCAGATGAAGATCTGAGCCGTTTTATTCTATAATCGCGTTCAATGCATTTTCATCACTGTTGATGGGGGCTATGGCCCCCATTTTTATTGGCTAAATAACTATGACTGATATCAGCCGTACACAGGCGTGGCTCGAAAGTCTGCGCCCTAAAACGCTTCCTCTGGCTTTTGCCGCCATTATCGTCGGTACCACGCTTGCCTGGTGGCAGGGTCATTTCGATCCGCTGGTAGCAGGTCTGGCGCTCGTCACCGCCGGGCTGCTGCAAATCCTCTCTAATCTCGCCAATGATTACGGCGATGCGGTAAAGGGCAGCGACAAGCCTGACCGTATCGGGCCGCTGCGCGGGATGCAAAAAGGAGTGATTACCCAGGCACAGATGAAACGGGCGCTGATTATCACCGTGGTATTGATTTGCCTGTCCGGGCTGGCGCTGGTGACGGTCGCCTCGAAAACCACCAGTGATTTCATTGGCTTCCTGGTGCTGGGCTTGCTCGCCATTATTGCAGCCATTACCTATACCGTCGGGACGCGTCCTTACGGGTATATTGGTCTGGGCGACATCTCCGTGCTGGTGTTCTTCGGCTGGCTGAGCGTGATGGGAAGCTGGTACTTACAGGCGCATACGGTGATCCCTGCCCTGTTCCTGCCGGCGACCGCCTGCGGTCTGCTGGCGACGGCGGTGCTGAATATCAACAACCTGCGCGACATCGACAGCGACCGCGAAAACGGTAAAAACACGCTGGCCGTGCGTCTGGGTCCGGTGAATGCACGCCGCTATCACGCCTGCCTGCTCATCGGCGCGCTGGTCTGCCTGGCACTGTTCAGTCTGATTTCGCTGCACAGCCTGTGGGGCTGGCTGTTTGTGCTCGCCGCACCGCTGCTGATTAAGCAGGCCCGCTACGTCATGCGTGAACTCAGCCCGGCCGCCATGCCACCGATGCTGGAACGTACGGTAAAAGGCGCGTTGCTGACTAACCTGCTGTTCGTCATCGGGATTGTCTTAAGCCAGACGCTGAGTTAGCTGACAAATATCAATTAACAATTGATGATTTTGCCAACAACGCATTTCGCACGATATACTGAACACATTCGCAGCAACAGAGCGTTAAACCTATGAAATACGATACCTCCGAGCTTTGTGACATCTACCAGGAAGATGTCAACGTCGTTGAACCCCTGTTCTCCAACTTTGGTGGACGGTCGTCGTTTGGCGGACAAATCATCACGGTGAAATGTTTCGAGGACAACGGGTTGCTGTACGATCTGCTCGAAGAGAACGGCCGTGGCCGCGTTCTGGTGGTCGACGGCGGCGGTTCCGTGCGCCGTGCATTGATTGATGCTGAACTGGCGGGAATTGCCGTCCAGAACGAGTGGGAAGGCATTGTGGTGTACGGTTCCGTGCGTCAGGTGGACGATCTCGAAGACCTGGATATCGGGATTCAGGCCATTGCCGCCATACCGGTAGGCGCAGCGGGCGACGGCATCGGCGAAAGCGACGTGCGCGTCAATTTCGGCGGCGTGACCTTCTTCTCGGGCGACCACCTTTATGCTGACAATACCGGGATTATCCTTTCCGAGGATGCGCTGGACATCGAGTAGTTAATCGGTGAGTAAAATTCATAAAAAAACCGCCAACAGCAATGTGGCGGTTTTTTTTGTCCCTCGGGATTCGCGGTCCGTTGGGACGTCTTACAGACTAACACCAAGGAACTTCATCATACTCTCGTCTAAACCTTGGGCAACCTCTCAGAACCTTTATAAAATCCTAATTATCTATGAAAACCTTAACGCCACGGTTGATGCTCTTTATGATACCGCGTCCCTTTCCGCCATCTCGCAAATGGGCATCGGTCCAGGGAAAGGTGTATTCACTACCGTAAAGCAGGCTAACACCAGGGCTTGTGTCCACCGACTTATCACCGGTGGTGAACGGTGGAGCGGTTAGCAGCAAGGACCGCATAATGAAACGCTATTTATGTATCGCGTTCATTGTCGCCAGCGTACTCGTGGTAAAGAGCGATGAACCTGTTGAGTTAGTTGCTTTTGTTACGACAGCGCAGGACAAGTAGCGTTAAGGCCGCCTAGGGCGGCCTTTTTTATGGTTTGATGTCGGTTAGCGAAAACCATAAAAAAGCCGGGTGGCGGCTTCGCCTTACCCGGCCTGTTCAATTCATTCCCTAAGGAAATCAAACTTCTTCCATACGTCCCAGCAGCGCCTGCAAGCGTTCCTGCCAGCCGTTCTGCTGTTCGCGCAGCTGGTTGTTTTCGCGCTCCAGTTCTTCACGGCTGTGCTGAGCATTCTGAACTTCCTGTGACAGGGAGTTGTTCTTCTCTTTCAGCTCTTCAATTTCCATTTGCAGCAGCGTGATGGTGTCAATCGCCTGCTGTACTTTCGATTCCAGTTTCTCAAACACTTCTAAAGACATGATCCTACCTCTCCTGAATTGCAAGGCGACGCTTTAACGTAAACGCGCACAACATATGTTCCGATTGTATGGAGCGCCGTCGCCCCTGTCCAGCGGCATGCCACGCAGATCGCGGTTTGCAACACTTTTCGGCCTCGTCCTGGTGCGTTCGCCGCATATACCCCTAAGTTGTTAACCCATAAGTTAAAGAAATGATTCAGCCCATAATCATTATCTGATGCAAAAACGCGCTTTATGGCGCGAAAACGCTCATTTTATTGACGCAGACCACACATTTCGATTTCGATATTTCTCGCTTGTGCTCGTTAACGATAAATTAACACTATGTCTACAGGGCATCGTGACTGTCACGGGCGGTCACGCAAACAATAAACATTACTCTTTTGCAGGATTCCGATTATGAGTCAGACATCAACCTTAAAAGGCCAGTGCATTGCCGAGTTCCTGGGTACCGGGTTGTTGATATTCTTCGGAGTAGGCTGTGTCGCTGCACTGAAAGTGGCGGGTGCCAGTTTTGGTCAGTGGGAAATCAGTATTATCTGGGGTCTGGGCGTGGCGATGGCCATCTACCTGACCGCAGGGGTTTCCGGCGCACATCTTAACCCGGCGGTGACCATCGCGTTGTGGCTATTCGCGTGCTTTGACGGACGCAAAGTTGTTCCTTTTATTATTTCGCAATTTGCCGGCGCCTTTTGCGCAGCGGCGTTAGTTTACGGGCTTTATTACAATCTTTTCATCGACTTCGAACAGACGCATCATATGGTGCGTGGCAGTGTCGAAAGTCTGGATCTGGCAGGCATTTTCTCAACGTATCCGAATCCGCATATCAATTTTGTGCAGGCGTTCGCAGTTGAAATGGTGATTACCGCTATTCTGATGGGCGTCATTATGGCGCTGGGCGACGACGGAAACGGCATTCCGCGCGGCCCGCTGGCTCCACTTTTGATTGGCCTTCTGATTGCGGTAATTGGCGCATCCATGGGTCCGCTTACCGGCTTTGCGATGAATCCGGCGCGTGACCTGGGTCCAAAAACCTTCGCCTTCTTTGCGGGATGGGGCGATGTCGCCTTCACGGGCGGCAAAGACATTCCTTACTTCCTGGTTCCGCTGTTCGGGCCAATCGTAGGGGCGGCGCTGGGCGCATTCGGCTATCGCAAATTAATTGGTCGCCACTTACCGTGCGACACCTGTGTGGAAGAGGAAAAAGAGACAACTTCCACCACACAACAAAAAGCTTCGCTGTAATCTGACTACGGGACACATACCATGACCGAAAAAAAATATATCGTTGCGCTCGACCAGGGCACTACCAGCTCCCGCGCTGTCGTAATGGATCATGACGCGAACATTGTCAGCGTGTCTCAACGCGAATTTGAGCAAATTTATCCGCGTCCAGGCTGGGTTGAACACGACCCGATGGAGATCTGGGCGTCACAAAGCTCCACGCTGGTGGAAGTGCTGGCGAAAGCCGACATCAGTTCTGACCAGATTGCCGCTATCGGTATCACCAACCAGCGCGAAACGACTGTGGTCTGGGAGCGCGAAACCGGTAAGCCCATCTACAACGCCATTGTCTGGCAGTGCCGCCGTACGTCAGAGATCTGCGAACAGCTGAAGCGCGACGGGATGGAAGAGTACGTGCGCAACGCCACCGGCCTGGTGGTTGATCCGTATTTTTCAGGCACCAAAGTGAAGTGGATCCTCGACCACGTGGAAGGTTCACGCGAGCGTGCACGACGTGGCGAGCTGCTGTTCGGTACCGTCGATACCTGGCTTATCTGGAAGATGACTCAGGGACGCGTTCACGTTACTGACTACACCAACGCCTCGCGCACCATGCTGTTCAACATCAACACCCTGGAGTGGGATGACAAGATGCTGGACGCGCTGGACATTCCGCGTGCGATGCTCCCAGACGTGCGTAAATCTTCAGAAGTGTACGGCCAGACCAACATCGGCGGTAAAGGCGGCACCCGTATTCCTATCGCCGGTATCGCCGGTGACCAGCAGGCGGCCCTGTTCGGCCAGCTGTGCGTCAAAGAAGGGATGGCGAAGAACACCTACGGCACCGGCTGCTTTATGCTGATGAACACCGGCGAGAAAGCGGTGAAATCAGAAAATGGTCTGCTGACCACCATCGCCTGCGGCCCGCGCGGCGAAGTGAACTATGCCCTGGAAGGCGCGGTATTCATGGCGGGTGCCTCCATTCAGTGGCTGCGCGACGAGATGAAGCTGATCAGCGACGCGTTTGACTCCGAATACTTCGCGACCAAAGTGAAAGACACCAACGGCGTATACGTGGTGCCAGCGTTTACCGGTCTGGGCGCACCGTACTGGGATCCGTACGCCCGCGGCGCGATTTTCGGCCTGACGCGCGGCGTGAACTCAAACCACATCATTCGCGCGACGCTGGAATCCATCGCCTACCAGACGCGCGACGTGCTGGAAGCGATGCAGGCGGACTCCGGCATTCGTCTGCACGCCCTGCGCGTGGACGGCGGTGCGGTAGCCAACAACTTCCTGATGCAGTTCCAGTCCGACATTCTGGGCACCCGCGTTGAACGTCCTGAGGTGCGAGAAGTGACGGCGCTGGGCGCGGCGTATTTGGCAGGTCTGGCGGTTGGCTTCTGGCAAAACCTCGACGAGCTTCAGGAAAAAGCGGTTATCGAACGCGAATTCCGTCCTGGCATCGAAACCACCGAGCGCAATTACCGCTACAGCGGCTGGAAGAAAGCGGTGAAACGTGCCCTGGCGTGGGAAGAGCACGACGAGTAAACCTATATTCCCTCTCCCCTGGGAGAGGGTTAGGGTGAGGGGCTCCGACCGCACCGGTCCCCTCGCCCCTCCCCACTCTGTGATAAACTTCGTGCAATTCCTTTTGATTGTACGAGTACCTCATGAAACGTGAACTTGCTATCGAGTTTTCCCGCGTCACCGAAGCTGCCGCCCTCGCAGGCTACAAGTGGCTGGGCCGTGGCGACAAAAATACCGCAGACGGTGCAGCCGTCCACGCCATGCGCATTGTGCTTAATCAGGTCAATATCGATGGCACTATCGTCATTGGCGAAGGCGAAATCGACGAAGCGCCAATGCTCTATATCGGTGAAAAAGTCGGGACGGGCAAAGGCGATGCGGTGGATATCGCGGTCGACCCGATTGAAGGCACGCGCATGACGGCGATGGGCCAGGCCAACGCGCTGGCGGTGCTGGCGGTGGGCGATAAGGGCTGCTTCCTCAACGCGCCCGATATGTACATGGAAAAGCTGATCGTCGGTCCTGGTGCTAAAGGCGCTATCGACCTTAGTCTGCCGCTGAACGCCAACCTGCGCAATATCGCTGCGGCGCTGGGTAAAGCGCTCAGCGAACTCACCGTGACCATTCTGGCGAAACCGCGCCACGACGCCACCATCGCGTACCTGCAAGCGCTCGGCGTGCGCGTATTTGCTATTCCGGATGGCGACGTTGCCGCCTCTATTCTGACCTGCATGCCGGACAGCGAAGTCGACGTGCTTTACGGCATCGGCGGTGCGCCGGAGGGTGTGGTCTCTGCGGCAGTGATCCGCGCGCTGGACGGCGATATGCAGGCGCGTTTGCTGCCACGCCATGAGGTCAAAGGCGACAGCGACGAGAACCTTCGCATTGGTGCAGACGAACTGGCGCGCTGCGCGGCGATGGGCATCGAGGCCAATAAAGTGCTCGCGCTGAACGAGATGGCCCGCAGCGATAACGTGGTCTTCTCCGCAACCGGCATCACCAAAGGCGATCTGCTGGACGGCATCACCCGCAAGGGCAACATGGCCACCACTGAAACCCTGCTGATCCGCGGTAAATCCCGCACCATTCGTCGCATTAAGTCCATTCATTATCTCGATCGTAAAGATCCGGACGTACAGACGCACATTCTGTAAAACCGTTTGATCGATAGAGCTTTCCGGCCCGAATGGGCTGGAAATGTTTCCCACAAGTACGGAAGATAGAAGAGAGAAACAGCACAGGAGAAGATCATGGCGGACTGGGTAACAGGTAAAGTCACAAAGGTACAGTTCTGGACCGATGCGCTATTTAGCCTCACGCTGCACGCTCCCGTTCATCCGTTTACTGCCGGGCAGTTTGCCAAACTCGGGCTGGATATCGACGGTGAACGCGTACAGCGCGCCTACTCTTACGTTAATGCGCCTGATAACCCGGACCTTGAGTTCTATCTGGTCACCGTCCCGGACGGTAAGCTCAGCCCGCGCCTCGCCGCGCTGAAGCCGGGCGATGAAGTGCAGATTGTTTCCGACGCGGCGGGGTTCTTCGTGCTGGATGAAATCCCCGACTGTGACACGCTCTGGATGCTGGCGACCGGCACGGCCATTGGCCCGTATCTCTCCATTCTGCAATACGGCAAAGATCTGGAGCGCTTTAAAAATATCGTGCTGGTTCACGCCGCGCGCTACGCCGCAGACCTGAGCTATTTGCCGCAGATGCAGGCGCTGGAACAGCGATATGGCGGGAAGTTAAAAATTCAGACGGTGGTCAGCCGCGAAACCGCAGCCGGCTCGTTAACCGGTCGCGTTCCGGCGTTGATTGAAAGCGGCGCGCTGGAAGAGGCGGTGGGTTTACCGATGAATACCGAAACCAGCCATGTGATGCTGTGCGGTAATCCGCAGATGGTACGCGATACGCAGCAGTTGCTGAAGGATACCCGGCAGATGACGAAGCACCTTCGCCGCCGACCGGGCCACATGACCGCCGAACACTACTGGTGATCAGCGGTACTTCACCTCAAGAGTATCTTTTCCGTATTTGTTCTCGCTCTGGGTGCCGATAAACGCGCCCAGTTCGACAACCATCATTACAAAGATAACCGTCGGCAGCAGTCTGCCCACCACCCACGGGAGGATTGAGGGCAGCATTGACCAGTTCCCCGCCACCAGCATCCACGCCAGAATAATCAGGAAAGCCCATGCGCCGGAGCGGCCACGATCGTGCAGACGTTTCACCACTACGGCGGCGGTTGGCCACAGTAAACAGACCAGCGCAAATGCCGCGGTTTGCGTGCTCAGCCATGCGTTGTAGGCAACAAAAAACAGAAGCAGCATGGCGACAACCCACGTTGCAATCCAGATCCAGAAGTCACGGCGTCCAATACGCCCTTTGAATGAAAACAGCCACTGCTGTATGGTCATGTAAGGTTCCTTATTATTGTTTAGCCCGCATTTTACCCTGGAGTTGTGACCTTTTGACAAGCCGACCAGATATCGTTTTAATCATGGGCAATGACGGCCAGGGGCAATGTTGATGAAAAGTTCGGCACACTCTCTTTATTTGTGTTTAGCGATGCTGAGCGCCAGTTTTTCCCTGTACGCCGCGGAAACGGCTTCCCCGGTCACCGCCCCCTATCTTCTGGCGGGCGCTCCCTCTTTCGATCAATCTATCAGCCAGTTCCGCGAAGCCTTCAACAAAGAAAACCCCTCACTTCCGCTGGGAGAGTTCCGTGCGATTGACAGCGCCCGCGATACGCCGACCCTGACCCGCGCGGCCAGCAAAATTAACGAGAATCTGTATGCCTCTACCGCCCTTGAGCGCGGAACGTTAAAAATCAAAAGCATGCAGATCACCTGGCTGCCGATTCAGGGGCCAGAGCAGAAAGCGGCGAAAGCGAAAGCGCTGGAGTACATGAGCGCTATTCTGCGCGCCTTTACCCCCACCTTCACGAAAGCGCAAAGCCAGCAAAAGCTGCAAAAACTGCTTACCGCCGGGAAAAACAAACGCTATTACGCCGATACGGAAGGTGCCGTTCGCTATGTCGTCGCAGATAACGGCGAAAAGGGGCTGACCTTCGCGGTTGAACCGATTAAGCTGGCCCTATCAGACGCACTCGAGGGGGCGAATTAATGACAAAAAGCAAAGCCTTTCGAGGGAAAATCTCTATACTGATTCACAGACCATGCTGCCCGACAGGGCGGCCATATTCCTTAATTCGCTTATTGAGCGTGGAGAATTGAAATGCGACATCCTTTAGTGATGGGAAACTGGAAACTGAACGGCAGCCGCCACATGGTAAACGAACTGGTTGCTAACCTGCGTAAAGAGCTGGCTGGCGTGACCGGCTGCGCGGTTGCTATCGCTCCGCCGGATATGTACCTGGATCTGGCTAAACGTGCCGCTGACGGCAGCCACATCATTCTGGGCGCGCAGAACGTTGACGTTAACCTGTCTGGCGCGTTCACCGGTGAAACCTCCGCTGAAATGCTGAAAGATATCGGCGCGAAATACATCATCATCGGCCACTCCGAGCGTCGTACCTATCACAAAGAATCCGATGAGTTCATCGCGAAGAAATTCGCTGTGCTGAAAGAGCAGGGTCTGATCCCGGTTCTGTGCATCGGTGAAACCGAAGCAGAAAACGAAGCAGGCAAAACCGAAGAAGTGTGCGCACGTCAGATCGACGCTGTGCTGAAAACCCAGGGCGCGGCAGCGTTCGAAGGCGCGGTTATCGCTTACGAGCCAGTCTGGGCGATCGGTACCGGCAAATCTGCAACTCCAGCGCAGGCACAGGCGGTGCACAAGTTCATCCGTGACCACATTGCAAAAGCAGACGCGAAAGTGGCTGAGCAGGTCATCATCCAGTACGGCGGTTCCGTTAACGCATCAAACGCAGCTGAGCTGTTCACCCAGCCAGACATCGATGGCGCACTGGTTGGCGGCGCATCCCTGAAAGCAGACGCTTTCGCGGTGATCGTTAAAGCGGCAGAAGCGGCTAAACAGGCGTAATGCTGTTGCGGCGGGTGGCGCTTCGCTAACCCGCCCTACGGTTCTGTAGGCCCGGTAAGCGTCAGCGCCACCGGGCTTTTTTACAGCCGTCCCAGTAGGCTAAACCACAGATAATCCAGCGGCAGCAGCACCAGATACGTCGCAATCGCCAGCGCCAGACAGAGCAGCATCCCCGCTTTCGCAGGCACTTTCCCTAAGCCCATCGCCACCACAATCGGCGACGCCTGATACGGCAGCAGCGGCGTGGAATACCCCAGCACCTGAATCATGATCACCGACAGCAGCGGGAAGCCGGTCGCGTCCGAGAAGCTCTGCGCCAGCGTGGTGTACAGCGCAGGAACGCCGTTGGCGGTCATAATGAAGTTGAGCGCCGTGGTGATCCCCGTCAGCGCCAGGAAGCTGGTAAACGGGCGGTCTGCATCCAGCGGCATGATATGGAGCAACGCCTCGCCTACTGCCGCACCGATACCGGTCTGCGTCACCGTAATGGCCAGCCCGAGTATACCCGCGACGTAAATACAGGTGCGCATATTCACCCCCGCCGAGAACTCCTCCCCGGTGATAAAACCGATGCGCGGCAGCATAACGATGACCGAGGCCGCCAGCCCCGTCCACGCTGGCCCCACGCCGTGCCAGCTCTCCGTCACCCACATCGTCAACACCACCGCCAGCAGCCAGGCGAGTCGTTTTTCGTCACGCCCCATCGGTTCCGATGGCGCGAGATCCTTCGCCGGTTTTGGGTTGCCGGGGAACAGCCAGCAGATCAGGCCAATCAGAATCAGACCCTTGAGAATACCCAGCACCGGGGTGTGCAGCAGCAGATACGG
Organism: Enterobacter cloacae complex sp. 6730903; assembly: GCF_048283985.1. Taxonomy (NCBI): domain Bacteria; kingdom Pseudomonadati; phylum Pseudomonadota; class Gammaproteobacteria; order Enterobacterales; family Enterobacteriaceae; genus Enterobacter; species Enterobacter cloacae complex sp. 6730903. Next base: position 16,841 of record NZ_JBLVXX010000030.1, read on the forward strand.
GACATAGTTGAGGTGGATACCGTATGAGCCTTCCGCCGCGCCGCTCATCACCAGGTTGGGCACGTTGGCGGGCAGGATGGTGGCGGATAGCTGGAAGGTGCCAAACCCGACCGCCAGCGCCAGGCCAAACCAGTCCCGCGAGCCATCAGGAATGCCGGCCCGCTTCGCCATTGCAGCGACAATCGGCATCAGCAGCGCAATACGTCCCATGTTCGACGGCATCACGAATGCCAGGGCATAGCTCAGCAGCACAACGCTCGCCACCATCAGCACCCAGGAGTCGGTAAGCTTTGCCGACAGCGCCCTGGCGGCCCTGTCCGCCAGGCCGGTTTTCCGAATCGCCACGCCCAGCACAAAGCCGCTGAACACCAGCCAGAAGGCAGACGAGGCGAAGCCGCCGAAGATCACTTCCGGCGGGGCGATTCTGGCGGCCATCGCCGCCGTAAAGAACAGCAGCGCGGTGATAAATTCCGGCAACAGCGACGTCGCCCACAGCACGATGGTGACGCCGACGATCAGCGAGGGAAGCAGCAGAGGATGCGATAACCAGAGCGACATACCTGTCTCCTGTAGAATTTTTCAGCAAGTCTACGGCGACAGGCAGGGCGAGTAAACGCTATTTATGGTGGGGTCACTTCAGGATATCGCATTGATGATCCTGCAATTCCTCAGCCGACGCGCGGTTAAAGGTAAGCAGGTTACGCTCTGTCGCCAGCAATACAAACGAGCCGTCCGACTGCTGCGCCATCGCCAGCGCGAAGCGTCCCATATGATCGCGGGCTTCCGGCAGCTCTTCCGCCAGCATCATAAACGGGCTGCGCTGCACCAGTTCGTTCTCCGTCACCCGACGGGCAAGGTATTCATGCCCTTCCAGCCCGCCCGGAAGCGGTAACCACTGGGTGCTGATTTGCCCCTGCGACGCGTTCAGCTTCTCGCGCACGTCCGGGCGCAGACAGGAGATGTGGATATGAAAATGGTTTTGCGTGCGCCCGGTCGGGGAATTGATGGTCAGCGAAACGGCGCTGTCAGGCACGTCGGCCCCCCGCTTCATGCTCATAAAGTTACGCGACTGCCATGCCAGCCAGAAGAAATTCGGTGTCTGCGGCTCAGTCAGCAGCGGGCTTTCGGTGCCGTTGATACGGTACGTGGGCATCAGCAGGTATTGCAGCGGCCCGTTGCGGTCCTTGAACACCACGTAGCCCGCATCTGGCTTCACCTGCGCGCACGGTGCCGGGTTACGGTTGTGCAGCTGGTTGGGCACACACTGGTCGAGAACGATATGACGCAACGCATTCGGATTACCCGCTTTCATCCAGTACACGCCGCCTGCGGCAAGGGCGATAACGATCAGAATCAGTAAGATAATTTTTTTCACAACGCGTTCCCTGTTTTCAATAGAGGCAAAAGAGTAACGCAAAATGATGACCAAATAAAAAACCCGGCGGATTTCTCACACCGGGTTACCGTGTCGTTCTTTGTAAAACGCTTAGCGCTTGCTGATCTGGTCGAAGGTGCCGCCGTTAGAGAAGTGCTCTTTCTGCGCTTTGGTCCAGCCGCCAAACACATCATCAATAGTGAACAGCTTCAGTTTCGGGAAGGCGTTTTCGTATTTCTTCGCGACGGTCTCATCACGTGGGCGGTAGAAGTTTTTCGCCGCAATTTCCTGCCCTTCCGGTGAGTAGAGGTACTTCAGGTAGGCTTCCGCCACCGCTTTGGTGCCCTTCTTATCAACAACCTTATCGACGACGGAGACGGTCGGCTCAGCCAGGATCGATTCGCTCGGGGTGACGATCTCGAACTTGTCTTTACCCAGCTCATTGGTCGCCAGCAGGGCTTCGTTTTCCCAGGCGATCAGCACGTCGCCGATGCCGCGCTCGACGAAGGTGTTGGTTGCGCCGCGCGCGCCGGAGTCCAGCACCTCGACGTTTTTAAACAGTGCCTTGACGAAGTCCTGTGCTTTGGCCTGATCGCCATTGTTGTGGTGCAGCGCGTAGCCCCAGGCTGCCAGATAGTTCCAGCGTGCGCCGCCGGAGCTTTTTGGGTTCGGGGTAATGACAGACACGCCCGGCTTAATCAGGTCGTTCCAGTCCTTGATCTGTTTCGGGTTGCCTTTACGCACCAGGAAGACGATGGTCGAGGTATATGGCGCAGAGTTGTCCGGCAGGCGCTTGATCCAGTTTTTGTCGATACGGCCACGCTCCGCGATCGCGTCCACGTCATAAGCCAGCGCCAGGGTAACCACATCGGCTTCAATACCGTTGATCACCGATGTCGCCTGCTTACCGGAACCGCCGTGAGACTGGCGAACCACCACGTTATCGCCGGTTTCCTGTTTCCAGTGCGCCGCGAAAGCTTTGTTGTACTGGTCGTACAGTTCACGCGTCGGATCGTACGACACGTTCAGTAACTGAATGTCCTTTGCCAGAACGCTGGTTGATGCCAGCAATAATGTTAACCCCACGCCCCATTTATTCATCGCCCAGCTCTCTTGTGTAGTGTTTTGATGAATGCAGCGTGCCAGAAAGCTAACTGATGATTAAAGAATAAAAAAAGATTGGCTATAACGTGGAGGAATAAAAAAAGTGAATGAGCGGCCTGATGCCCTCACCCCAACCCTCTCCCACGGGAGAGGGAGCAACCATAAAAAACGGTAACCCAAGGGTTACCGTTTTGCATTTAACTTGCCGCCACCGGGCAACAGAGCCAATCAGTACAGTTTTTTCGCGCAGTCCAGCCAGTCACCCTTGAACGGACGCTTCATGTTTTCAATGGCGTCGATGATGTCATGGTGAACCAGTTTCTCGTTCTGAATACCGACGCAGCGGCCGCCGTGGCCCTGTAGCAGCAGTTCGATCGCGTACGCGCCCATGCGGGACGCCAGGATACGGTCGTACGGGCCTGGGGAACCGCCACGCTGAATGTGACCCAGAACGGTCGCGCGGGTTTCGCGTTTGGTTTCGGTTTCGATATACTTCGCCAGCTCGTCAACGTCACAGATGTGCTCGGTGATAGCAACGATGGCGTGTTTCTTACCTTTCGCGATACCGGCTTTGATTTCAGCGACCAGATCTTCACGGCTGAATTCCACTTCCGGCACCACCACGAACTCACAGCCACCGGCAATTGCCGCCGCCAGAGTCAGGTCACCGCAGTAACGTCCCATCACTTCAACAATAGAAATACGCTGGTGAGAGGAAGAGGTGTCACGCAGGCGGTCAATCGCTTCCACAACGGTACCCAGCGCGGTGAAGTAACCGATGGTGTAGTCGGTGCCTTTGATGTCGTTGTCGATGGTGCCAGGCAGGCCGATGCACGGGAAGCCCATTTCAGTCAGACGTTTTGCACCCATGTAGGAGCCGTCGCCGCCGATAACCACCAGCGCATCCAGACCCCGTTTTTTCATGTTTTCGATAGCCACTTCACGGATGTGTTCGTCACGGAATTCCGGGAAGCGTGCAGAACCGAGGAAAGTACCGCCACGGTTGATCATGTCAGACACGCTGTAGCGGTCGAGCTGAACCATGCGGTCTTCATACAGACCCAGGTAACCGTCATAGATACCAAAAACTTCCAGACCTTCCGTCAGCGCTGCACGGACAACCCCACGGATTGCCGCGTTCATGCCCGGCGCATCACCGCCGCTTGTCAACACACCGATTTTCTTAATCATGACTACCTCTGAACTTAGGAATGCAAAATTGAAATCTGCTGCCGGAAGAAACTGTTCAACCGTCGAATACTGCAAATAGTATATCAATCCCTTCCAGCTGAATTGATTCAGGTCAGGCCATATGGTGGTAATTTATCCACAAAATGCTGCTCTGGCTCACTTTTTTACAACGAATTACGAAAGCTCAAAACGCCCTGGGTACGACAGAGCATGGGTCCTGGTGAATAATGACGTCTGACCCAGGGAAACGCTGCAAAATCGCCTGCTCCACCTGTTCAGCGACCATATGTGCCTGAACCAGTGGCAGGTTGTCTTCCATTTCCAAATGAATCTGAATAAAGCGGGTCGGCCCTGACTGCCGCGTACGAAGATCGTGAGCGCCACTGACGCCGGGCCAGTTGGTCACGATGGCATAAATTTCATCACGTTCTGCGTCCGGAAGCGCACGGTCAAGAAGCGACTGCACCGCGTCATACCCCATCCGCAACGCGCTGTATAAAATATAGATCCCTATCCCTAACGCAAACAACGCATCGGCCCGATGCCAGCCATACCAGGCCAGACCGAGCGCAATAAGAATAGCCCCATTCATCATAACATCAGACTGATAATGAAGCATATCGGCCCGTACAGCCTGGCTTTGTGTTTTGCGTACAACCCAGCGCTGGAACGTTACAAGAACAAGTGTGCTTATAAGTGCAACTACCGTTACGACCACGCCAACGCCCGGATCGTTCATCGGAGAAGGCGAAATAAGGTGCTGAATGCCGGTCAAAAACAGGAAAAGGGCGGAGCCCGAAATAAACATGCTTTGTGCCAGCGCAGCCAGCGATTCCGCTTTGCCGTGGCCAAACGTATGCTCTTCATCCGCCGGTTGCAGCGAGTAGCGCACCACCAGCAGGTTGGTCAGCGAGGCGGCAATATCCACCAGTGAATCCACCAGTGCCGCCAGAATACTGACCGACCCGGTGTACCACCACGCGAAAATTTTAATGATCAGCAAACACGACGCCATTACCGTCGCGGCTATTGCGGCCCGGCTTACCAGCCGTCCATAGGATTGATTCATAAACACTCCTGTCATGCCATGGCGCTAGTATAACGGATGGTGGTGGAGTGAAAGGATGAATAAAGCGTTAACAAACCTGAACGATGGGCAAAAAAAACCCCCACATCATGTGGGGGAAGACAGGGATGGTGTCTATGGCAAGGAAAACAGGGTTTACTGGTTACTACGGGTACTGCTATTGCTACTGAAAAGCGTCATATCTGAGCTTCGCTGCATCCGTGCAACCTCACGCAACTGGTTCATACGTTGCTGATGTTTGGTATTCAAAACCGCTTGCTGCTCGGGCGTTAGCAGGTGGAACATCTGGTTGCGAACCTTCGCCATCTCTACCTGGCGGGCAACCTGTTCCTGCGCCATTTTTTCGGCCTGAGCGCGTACAGCGCTTTCGTCAAAATTTTCTGCGGTGACAAGGCGATGCATTGTCTCCATTTCGCTAACATTAACAGGGGGCTGGTCGTGTCTTGCCCTCTGCATCAGATCTCGCATCTGTTGACGCTGATGTTCGGTTAAACTTATGCCGTCAAACATATGGCTTTGGCTGCTGTGCTGCGTTGCGCCCTCTGCTGAGGAACCGTTATCGCTGATGATAGCTACAGCAGCCTGGCTAAACGCACTGAAGGCCAGCGTTGAGGCCATGACGGCAGCGGTAACTTTGCGCATCACTTGCTCCCAAAATCTTTCGTGTCGCGATTCAACGAGAGACAGTCTACGATTCAGGCTGCAAACATGCGTCAGGGGGTGTAAAACAACGTAAAGTCATGGATTAGATAGCCTTGATGTCGTAATTTCTGCCTCGGAGGTATTTAAACAATGAATAAAATCCTGTTAGTTGATGATGACCGAGAGCTCACATCTCTTTTAAAGGAGTTGCTCGACATGGAAGGTTTCAACGTCCTGGTTGCCCATGATGGGGAACAGGCGCTGAGTCTCCTTGACGACAGCATCGATTTACTTTTGCTCGACGTCATGATGCCGAAGAAAAACGGTATTGATACGTTGAAAGAGCTTCGCCAGACACACCAGACTCCCGTCATTATGCTGACCGCACGCGGCAGCGAGCTTGACCGCGTACTCGGCCTTGAGCTGGGTGCGGATGACTATTTACCTAAGCCGTTCAACGACCGTGAACTGGTGGCCCGTATTCGCGCGATCCTGCGCCGCTCTCACTGGAGCGAGCAGCAGCAGAATACCGACAACAGCTCGCCTACGCTGGAAGTGGACTCCCTGAGCCTGAACCCGGGCCGCCAGGAAGCGAGCTTCGACGGTGAAACGCTGGAGCTAACCGGCACCGAGTTCACCCTGCTGTATCTGCTGGCGCAGCATCTCGGCCAGGTGGTGTCGCGTGAACACTTAAGCCAGGAAGTGCTCGGCAAACGCCTCACCCCGTTTGACCGCGCCATCGACATGCATATCTCGAACCTGCGCCGTAAGTTACCGGAGCGTAAAGACGGTCATCCCTGGTTTAAAACCCTGCGTGGTCGCGGTTATCTGATGGTTTCCGCTTCATGATAGGCAGCTTAACCGCCCGCATCTTCGCCATCTTCTGGCTGACGCTGGCACTGGTTTTAATGCTCGTTTTGATGTTGCCAAAACTCGACTCACGCCAGATGACGGAGCTGCTCGACAGCGAGCAACGTCAGGGCGTGATGATCGAGCAGCACGTGGAAGCGGAGCTGGCAAACGATCCGCCGAACGATTTAATGTGGTGGCGCAGGCTGTTTCGCGCTATCGACAAGTGGGCGCCCCCCGGACAACGTCTTTTACTGGTCACCAGTGAAGGCCGCGTGATTGGGGCCGATCGCAATGAAATGCAGATTATTCGCAACTTTATTGGCCAGGCGGATAACGCCGATCACCCACAGAAAAAGAAATATGGTCGGGTAGAGATGGTCGGTCCTTTCTCGGTGCGGGATGGGGAAGACAATTACCAGCTCTATCTGATTCGCCCTGCGAGCAGTTCCCAGTCCGACTTTATCAACCTGCTGTTTGACCGTCCGCTTTTGCTGTTGATTGTCACGATGCTGGTCAGTTCTCCGCTGCTGTTATGGCTGGCGTGGAGCCTGGCGAAACCGGCGCGTAAGCTGAAAAATGCGGCGGACGAAGTGGCGCAGGGCAACCTGAGGCAGCATCCGGAGCTGGAATCCGGGCCGCAGGAGTTCCTGGCCGCAGGAACCAGCTTTAACCAGATGGTCAGCGCGCTTGATCGGATGATGACGGCCCAGCAACGTCTGCTGTCGGATATTTCCCACGAACTGCGGACGCCGCTCACGCGCTTACAGCTGGGTACCGCCCTGCTGCGCCGCCGCAGCGGTGAGAGCAAAGAGCTGGAGCGTATTGAGACGGAAGCGCATCGCCTGGACAGCATGATCAACGATCTGCTGGTGATGTCGCGCAATCAGCAGAAAAACGCGCTGGTGAGCGAAACGGTGAAAGCCAATCACCTGTGGCATGAGGTGCTGGACAACGCGGCGTTCGAAGCGGAGCAGATGGGCAAATCGTTCACCGTCAACTTCCCGCCGGGCCCATGGCCGCTCTACGGTAACCCCAACACGCTGGAAAGCGCGCTGGAGAATATCGTGCGTAACGCCCTGCGCTATTCGCACACGAAGATTGAAGTGGCGTTTTCGGTGGATAAAGACGGGATTACGGTCATTGTCGATGACGATGGTCCCGGCGTCAGCCCGGAAGATCGCGAGCAGATTTTCCGTCCGTTCTACCGCACCGACGAGGCGCGCGACCGCGAGTCCGGCGGTACGGGGCTGGGTCTGGCGATTGTTGAAACCGCCATGCAACAGCACCGTGGCTGGGTGAAAGCCGATGACAGCCCGCTGGGCGGGCTGAGGTTAACGCTGTGGCTGCCGCTGTATAAGCGTTCGTAACCGTATGTGCCGGGTGGCGGCTTCGCCTTACCCGGCCTACTTTCTACGGAACCTATTTCCCCCACAATCTCCGCGAACTGCTCTCGATCTTCCCGCTTATCCGCCGCTTCTGCATCGTTCTGGTCCAGCTGGTGGATAATCCCGCCGCCGACAGCAGGCGGTGATACTGCTCGTCATCAAACGGCATATGCCAGGCAATTGCGCAGGCCTCGTATACCGACACCTCACTCAGGCGCGAAGCCAGCTCAAGCGGCGCATCCGCCGAAACCTGTCCCGCCTGCACAACGCGATACAGCCAGCCGGTTTTACCCGTGTTTTGCAGCTGGGCCGACATATCCTGAATGCCGAAATGGTAGTTAAGCTTAAAGCACGGCGAGCGCGGCTGGGTGACCTGAATCAAAGCATCGCCCCAGCGGTAAATATCGCCGATAAAGACGTTCTTCTCCGTCAGCCCCTCCGTTGAGAGATTTTCGCCAAACGCGGGGGCGACGAAGAGGTCCGCCTGTTCAGGAAATTCAGCTTTCCAGTGCGGATAGTGCTCGCGCGGATAGTGGCACAGCGCGCGATCGGGCCCGCCGTGGATTTTCTTTTCGGCCTGCTGGTCGCCCACAAGCCCGAGCTCGGTCAGCGACAGCTCACCGTCGACCTGCACTTTGGCGATGGCGCTCGGGCGGCTGCCTTCGTACTCCCTTACCTTGCCTGTAAACACATTCACCGGGTAATGCATCTCCACTCCTTCAGATACAAAAAAAGCGAGTCATCAGACTCGCTTCTCACAGGGGTCAATGCAACCTTATTTTTTAGCGGCGAAACGCGCTGCTGCTTCGTCCCAGTTCACTACATCCCAGAAGGCTTTGATGTAGTCAGGGCGACGGTTCTGGAACTTCAGGTAGTAAGCGTGTTCCCACACGTCCAGACCCAGAATTGGGAAGCCGGATGCGCCAGAGATAGCTTCACCCATCAGCGGGGAGTCCTGGTTAGCGGTAGAAACGACCGCCAGTTTGTCACCTTTCAGGACCAGCCACGCCCAGCCAGAGCCGAAACGGGTTGCAGCGGCTTTTTCGAATTCCGCTTTGAAGTTGTCAACGGAACCGAAGTCACGCTCGATAGCCGCTTTCAGGTCGCCCTGAAGGGTGGTGCCGGTTTTCAGGCCTTTCCAGAACAGGCTGTGGTTAGCGTGACCGCCCGCGTTGTTGCGCAGCACGGTTTTCTTGTCTGCCGGCAGCTGGTCCAGTTTGGTGATCAGCTCTTCAACAGGCAGATTAGCGAACTCTGGCAGGCTTTCCAGCGCAGCATTCGCGTTGTTCACATAGGTCTGGTGGTGTTTAGTGTGATGGATTTCCATCGTCTGCTTGTCGAAATGCGGTTCCAGTGCGTCGTAGGCATACGGCAGGGATGGCAGTGTATAACTCATAATCCTCTCCATTATTGTCGGGCGGCACAGCTGTTAATGCCGCGTAAGCAGTTGGTTCATTATAGTTAATTAAATGATATTGAAAATGATTATCAATGCCGTAGTTTTTATAAGGTTATTCGATTTTTGATAAATGGCAAAATTGTGAGTCTGCTCACGTGCTTAACGTGCTGATTGCCATCCTGAACAAAAGTGCGGCAACCTTCTGAAGGTTACCAAACCGCCTCATTTTTACACTCATCAAGTCGGCGGGAAGCCTCCGGCTATAAAAACGATGAGGATGTAAAAATGAATCATGCGATTACGATGGGTATCTTCTGGCATTTGATAGGCGCGGCCAGTGCAGCCTGTTTCTATGCCCCGTTTAAAAAGGTGAAAGGCTGGTCATGGGAAACCATGTGGTCCGTTGGCGGTACCGTGTCCTGGCTGATTTTGCCGTGGACAATCAGCGCCATGCTGCTGCCCGATTTCTGGGGCTATTTCTCCTCCTTCAACGCCTCCACCCTGCTGCCGGTATTCCTGTTCGGCGCGATGTGGGGCATCGGTAATATCAACTACGGCCTCACCATGCGCTACCTCGGCATGTCGATGGGGATTGGCATCGCGATTGGCATTACGCTGATTGTTGGCACCCTGATGACGCCAATCCTCAACGGCCACTTCGACGTGCTGATCAACACCCAGGGCGGGCGAATGACGCTGCTGGGCGTGCTGGTGGCGGTGATCGGCGTGGGCATCGTCACCCGCGCAGGCCAGCTGAAAGAACGGAAGATGGGCATCAAAGCCGAAGAGTTCAACCTGAAGAAAGGGCTGCTGCTGGCGGTGATGTGCGGCGTCTTTTCGGCGGGCATGTCGTTCGCCATGAACGCCGCCAAACCAATGCACGACGCCGCTGCGGCGCTGGGCGTCGATCCGCTGTACGTTGCCCTGCCAAGCTACGTGGTGATCATGGGCGGCGGCGCGCTGGTAAACCTCGGCTTCTGCTTCATTCGTCTGGCAAAAGTGAACAATCTGTCGGTAAAAGCCGACTTCTCGCTGGCAAAACCGCTGATCGTCACCAACGTCCTGCTCTCTGCCCTCGGCGGCCTGATGTGGTATTTGCAATTCTTCTTTTACGCCTGGGGTCACGCCAGTATTCCGGCGCAGTATGACTACATGAGCTGGATGCTGCACATGAGCTTCTACGTGCTGTGCGGCGGGCTGGTTGGGCTGGTACTGAAGGAGTGGAACAACGCCGGGCGTCGTCCGGTTGGCGTGCTGAGCCTGGGCTGCGTGGTGATTATCATTGCGGCCAATATCGTCGGCCTCGGCATGGCGAACTGATTACGCCGCCTTTCGACTGCGATGACGCCACTGAACCGGCGTCATCCCCACCTCACGGTTAAACACCACCGAAAAGTAGTTACTGTCCTCAAAGCCGCAGCGCATCGCCACTTCACTCACCATCAGCTCCGTATGCTGTAACAGGTACTGGGCGTGGCAGATGCGCAGCTGGCGCAGATAGTGGTTGACCGTCATCCCCGTCTGGGTGCGGAACTGCTGGCGCAGCGCGCGCTCGCTGCACTGCTCCTGCTCGCAGAATTTTTCCAGCACGAAACTCTTGTTCAGACTGCCCGCAAGCCGGGTGATAAGCTTATCCAGCAGCGCTTCCTGCGTGGTGGCGGAGGGATTATCCGTAGCGTAACGATGGCGCTTCAGGGTCATCACCAGCTGGGCAAAAAGCAGTTCCGACATCTGGTTTGCCACCGGATCGCTCTTCTGGCTCTCCTGCTCCAGCTGGGAAATCGTCTGGCGCACCTGAGCCATGCCGTTGCTGCTTAAGCGCCAGTGCGGTTCGCCTCTGGCATCATGAAAACCGGGGATATTGCCCGCCCAGTCGACATTCAGTTTAAGTCTGTCGGGGCAGTAGATGACGTTCTGCAACACCAGATCGTTAACCGAGGCGTAGGAGTGTTTATCTTCAGCGCGAATGTAAAACAGGTCTCCGCGCGTGATGCGGTAGGGACGGTCGTTGAGGATGTGCAGGCCGTTGCCCCGCCACACCAGCACCAGCTCGCAAAACTCGTGGGTGTGCTCGGCAAAGACGTTTTGCGGGTAGCGGTCGGCCACCGCGACGGCCTGACTCGCGGAGGCAAAAAAATCATCTTTGCGAAGAATGAGCTGAGCAGCCACACCACAACCTCTACGGCCAATAACCGGACATTATTAGCCTTTTTGCAGCAAAAAAACGGTGACTGCCCTCGCGTTACTGAAGCAACGCGTCTTTCCCCTGACGAATATCGCGCGGCGACCAGTTAAACTCCCGGCGAAAAAGCGTCGAAAAGTGGTTACTGTCGCCGAAACCGCAGCGATAGGCGATATCGGTGACGCTTTCGTCGGTATGACGTAAAAGGTGCCGCGCTTTGATCAGGCGCAGACGGTTGAGGTAGCGCTGCGGCGTCAGCCCGGTATGCTGCTTAAGCTGACGATGCAGCGTGCGCAGCGAGAGCGAAAAATCATCCGCCAGCGTTTCCCAGCAGACATCTTCGGCAAAATGATCTTCCAGCCAGGCCATCAGCTGATTCAGGCGCGCGTCGTTATTTTCCAGCCCTTCCACCAGGCTGCTGCGCCGCAGCAGCACCAGCAGTTGCATAAACAGCAGCTCGCGGGTGGCAATGGCGTGCGTCTCCTGTCCATCCTCGCTCTGCTCCATCTGGCTCACCAGCTGACGCACCTGCTGCAACGTAGACTGATTCACCCGCCAGTGAGACGGATAATGGCCGTCCTTCTCCTGCGGCAACAGCTGATTCAGCCCGGAAAGAAACTGGAACGCATCCGGAGAACGGTAGAGCACATTGGTCAGGCACAGGTTGTCGGTATGTTCATACAGGTGCCTGTCGTGATCGCGCACGAAGCACACCGTACCGCCGCTGATGGTATACGGCTGACCGTTAAACACGTGGATGCCCGTTCCGTGCTCAACAATCACAATTTCATGAAAATCATGATGATGCTCCGGGAACGCAGCCTGAGGCAGCCGTGGCTCAATCGCGACCGGCGAAGCCCCCGAAGGAAAAAAATCGACGCTGTGCAGTACGGTCATAACGGCCCCCACCAATGAGAAAAGTTCTCAAAATAGTAATTAAGGCCTTCCACGCTCACCTTAAATTTTTGACAGCAAACCGCGCAAAAGCTGTCGGTTTTTCAAGAAACAGGCGGAAAGATCGGGAAATGCGGAGAGCGTCACACTGCCTGCAAACCCCGCCATTACTGGAAACTGTGAACTCCCTCACGTTCACCTTTGCTTTCTTGCCAGCGCGAGATTTGGGCTGTCAGTGGCGAGAAGGTGGCTATTTCTTCCCTTTCTTACACTCCTCGCTAATGACTTAAGAAAGGACCCGACCATGACTTTTCGCCATTGTGTGGCTGTCGATTTAGGCGCATCCAGCGGCCGTGTAATGCTCGCCACCTGGGACTGCGACCTGCACACCCTTACGCTTCGCGAAATGCACCGTTTCGCCAATTGTCTGCAAAAACAGGACGGTTTTGTTACCTGGGATATCGACGCCCTGGAAGCAGAGATCCGCACCGGACTTCACAACGTCTGCAAAGACGGTATTCGCATCGACAGTATCGGCATTGATACCTGGGGTGTGGATTACGTGCTGCTGGACAGTCACGGCGAACGCGTCGGCCTGCCGGTCTCCTATCGCGACAGCCGCACCGATGGGCTGATGGCGCACGCCATCGCGCAGCTTGGCAAGGAGAACATCTATGGTCGCAGCGGCATTCAGTTTCTGCCGTTTAACACGCTGTACCAGCTGCGCGCGCTGGTGGAGCAACAGCCAGAGCTGGTCGAAAAGGTGGCGCATGCGCTGCTGATCCCGGACTACTTAAGCTACCGTCTGACCGGCAACATGAACTGGGAATACACCAACGCCACCACCACGCAGCTGGTCAACATCAACACCGATAACTGGGATGAACACCTGCTGGCCTGGACGGGCGCCTCGCCGTCCTGGTTCGGCACGCCAACCCATCCGGGCAATGTGATCGGCCACTGGCTTTGCCCGCAGGGGAGTGAAATTCCTGTTGTCGCCGTCGCCAGTCATGACACCGCAAGCGCGGTCATTGCCTCGCCGCTCGCCAGCAAAGACGCGGCCTACCTCTCTTCGGGCACCTGGTCGCTGATGGGCTTTGAGAGCAAAACCCCGTACACCAGCGATGCTGCGCTGGCGGCGAACATCACTAACGAAGGTGGCGCGGAAGGGCGCTACCGGGTGCTGAAGAACATCATGGGGCTGTGGCTGCTCCAGCGGGTGCTGAAAGAGCAGGCCATCACCGACCTGCCCGCGCTTATCGCGGAAACCGAAACGCTGAAGGCCTGCACCTTCCTGATTAATCCGAACGACGACCGCTTTATCAATCCGGTGCACATGAGCGCCGAAATCCAGGCCGCCTGTTTTGAAGCGGGGCAGCCGGTACCTTCCCGCCCCGCCGAGCTGGCGCGCTGCATTTTTGACAGTCTCGCCCTGCTCTATGCCGACATCCTGAGCGAGCTGGCTGACCTTCGCGGCAAACCGTTCACGCAGCTGCATATCGTGGGCGGCGGCTGCCAGAACCAGCTGCTGAACCAGCTCTGCGCGGATGCCTGCGGCATTACCGTGGTGGCAGGTCCGATTGAAGCCTCCACGCTCGGCAATATCGGCATTCAGCTGATGACCCTGGACGAACTGTCCAACGTTGACGATTTCCGTTCGGTGGTGACGGCGAATAACAGCCTGACCACCTTCACCCCCCATCCCTGCCATGAAATTGCCCGCTACCGGGCGCAGTTTCAGCAAAAACGACTGACTAAGGAGCTTTGCGCATGACCACTCAACTTGAACAAGCCTGGGACCTGGCTAAACAGCGTTTCGCCGCCGTCGGCGTGGATGTCGAAGAGGCGCTGCGCCAGCTCGACCGTCTGCCCGTCTCCATGCACTGCTGGCAGGGTGATGACGTTGCTGGCTTCGAGAACCCGGGCGGTTCCCTGACGGGGGGTATTCAGGCCACGGGTAACTATCCGGGCAAAGCGCGCAACGCCACCGAACTGCGTGCGGATCTGGAGCTGGCGCTGAGCCTGATCCCCGGGCCAAAGCGCCTGAATCTGCACGCCATTTATCTCGAATCCGACGAGCCGGTGGCGCGTAACGAGATCAAACCAGAGCACTTTACGAACTGGGTGGCGTGGGCGAAAGCCAACCGGCTGGGTCTGGATTTTAACCCCTCCTGCTTCTCGCACCCGCTGAGCGCGGACGGCTTTACCCTTGCGCACGCCAACGATGAAATCCGCCAGTTCTGGATCGACCATGTCAAAGCCAGCCGCCGTGTCTCGGCGTATTTCGGCGAGCAGCTTGGCACGCCGTCGGTGATGAATATCTGGATCCCGGACGGCATGAAGGACATCACCGTAGACCGGCTGGCCCCGCGTCAGCGCCTGCTGGCCGCGCTGGATGAAGCCATCAGCGAGAAGCTGGACCCGGCGCACCACATCGATGCCGTCGAGAGCAAGCTGTTCGGCATTGGCGCAGAGAGCTACACCGTGGGCTCAAACGAGTTCTACATGGGTTATGCCACCAGCCGCCAGACCGCGTTGTGCCTGGATGCCGGCCACTTCCACCCAACCGAGGTGATCTCCGACAAGATCTCCGCCGCCATGCTCTACGTGCCGCGCCTGCTGCTGCACGTCAGCCGCCCGGTGCGCTGGGACAGCGACCATGTGGTGCTGCTGGATGACGAAACCCAGGCGATTGCCAGCGAAATCATCCGCCACGATCTGTTCGACCGCGTACACATCGGCCTCGACTTCTTCGACGCCTCCATCAACCGCATCGCGGCGTGGGTTATCGGCACCCGCAACATGAAGAAAGCCCTGCTGCGCGCGCTGCTGGAGCCTGTCGCCGCGCTGAAACAGCTGGAAGAAAACGGCGACTACACCGCGCGCCTGGCGCTGCTGGAAGAGCAGAAATCCCTGCCGTGGCAGGCGGTGTGGGAGATGTACTGCCAGCGTCACGATGCGCCTGCGGGCAGCCAGTGGCTGGACAACGTGCGGGCATATGAGAAAGACGTTCTTGCCGCTCGTCAGTAAAAACATTGCCCGGCGGCGCGTTGCTTGCCGGGCCTACAGGTAAAAGTAGGCCGGGTAAGCGTAGCGCCACCCGGCATTTTCAAAGGAAACACAGTATGCAGACCATCACCACCTCCTGGTTCGTCCAGGGCATGATCAAAGCCACCTCCGATGCCTGGCTGAAGGGCTGGGACGAGCGCAACGGCGGCAACCTGACGCTACGCCTGGACGACGCGGATATCGAACCATTTGCCGCCGATTTCCACCAGAAGCCGCGCTATATCGCCCTGAGCCAGCCGATGCCGCTGCTCGCCAACACGCCGTTTATCGTCACTGGTTCCGGGAAGTTTTTCCGCAACGTCCAGCTCGACCCGCAGGCCAACCTCGGCGTGGTAAAAGTGGACAGCGACGGCGCGGGCTACCACATTCTGTGGGGGCTGACGGATGAGGCGGTGCCCACCTCCGAACTGCCAGCGCACTTCCTTTCCCACTGCGAGCGCATCAAGGCGACTAATGGCAAGGACCGCGTGATCATGCACTGCCACGCCACCAACCTGATCGCCCTGACTTACGTGCTGGAAAACAATTCTGATTTCTTCACCCGCAAATTGTGGGAAGGCAGCACCGAGTGTCTGGTGGTGTTCCCGGACGGCGTCGGCATTCTGCCGTGGATGGTGCCGGGCACCGACGAAATCGGCCAGGCGACCGCGACGGACATGCAGAAGCACTCTCTGGTGCTATGGCCGTTCCACGGCGTCTTCGGCAGCGGCCCGACGCTGGATGAAACCTTCGGCCTGATCGACACCGCCGAGAAATCCGCGGAAGTGCTGGTGAAGGTCTATTCCATGGGCGGCATGAAGCAGACCATCACCCGGGAAGAGCTGATTGCCCTGGGCAAACGCTTTGGCGTCACCCCCATGCAGTCGGCGTTAGATCTGTACCAATAACAACATCGCGCCCCGCTCATTGAGACGGGGCGAAAACCACCTGCAATCCCTACAACTAACTCAAGTCAGTGGAGTAAAAGCAATGAAAATAAAAGCAAGCTTGATCCTCACCGTTGCCGCTCTGGCGTTGTCCGGTTCCGCTTTAGCAGAAGTGAAAATCGCCCTGGTGGCGAAGTCCTTAGGGAATGGATTCTTCGAGGCAGCGAACGTCGGCGCGCAGGAGGCGGCCAAAGAGTTAGGCGATGTAAAAGTGATTTATACCGGCCCGACCACCACCACGGCGGAAGCGCAGATCGAGGTGCTGAACGGGTTGATCGCCCAGGGCGTGGATGCGATCGCGATTTCCGCGAACGATCCGGACGCCGTCGTGCCGGTGCTGAAAAAAGCGATGCAGCGCGGCATCAAGGTTGTGTCGTGGGATTCCGGCGTGGCGAAAGCCGGGCGTCAGATCCACCTCAACCCGTCCAATAACGCCCTGATTGGCGAAACTAACGTCAAGCTCGCCGCCGATGCCCTGAAAGCGCTGAACGTGGAGAAAGGCGATGTGGCGGTGCTGAGCGCCACGCCAACCTCCACTAACCAGAACACCTGGATTGCGGAGATGAAAAAGGTGCTGCCGAAGTACCCGTCCGTCAATCTGGTGACCGTGGCCTACGGGGACGATCTCTCTGACAAAAGCTACCGCGAAGCGGTCGGCCTGCTGAAAACCTACCCGGACCTGAAAGTGATTGTTTCGCCTTCTTCCGTGGGCATTGTGGCCGCCGCGCAGGCGGTGAAGGACCAGGGCAAGATTGGCAAAGTGTACGTCACCGGTTTAGGCCTGCCGTCTGAGATGGCGGGCGCGGTGAAGTCCGGCGCGAGCAAGAGCTTTGCCATCTGGAACCCGATTGACCTCGGCTATGCCGCGACTTACTTAGCGGACGATCTGGTGAAAGGCACGGCCACCAAAGACGAAGCCAGCATGGGCAAGCTGGGCAAAGTGAAGCTGGATGCCGACGGCAATGGCGCGATGGCCGAGCCGTTCGTCTACGATGCCAGCAATATTGATAAGTTCTCAAAAATTTTCTGATCCTTTCCCCCCTCACCCTAGCCCTCTCCCAAAGGGAGAGGGAACGTTAACCCCCTCTCCCTTTGGGAGAGGGTCGGGGTGAGGGTGAACCAAACGGAGAACTATCATGACCCCATTGCTACAGCTTTCTGGCATCACCAAGGTGTTCCCCGGCGTGCGTGCTCTTGAGAACGTGCAGCTTGCGCTGTGGCCCGGCAAAGTGACGGCGCTTATCGGCGAAAACGGCGCGGGCAAATCGACGCTGGTCAAAGTGATGACCGGCATATACCAGCCCGACGAGGGCGAAATTCTCTACAAGGCGATCCCCGTTCACCTTCCGACGCCGGAGTCGGCGCATAAAATGGGCATCACCGCCATTCACCAGGAAACCGTGCTGTTTGATGAACTCTCGGTCACCGAAAATATCTTTGTTGGTCAGTACCTTCACAAAGGCTTCCTGAAAAAGCTCGACTGGCCGGAAATGCACCGCCGGGCGCAGGCTATTCTTGCCCGCCTTGAGGTGCAAATCGACCCGCGCGCAACGCTGAAAACCCTGAGCATCGCCCAGCGTCACATGGTGGCGATTGCCCGCGCGCTGTCGTTTGAGGCGCAGGTGGTGATCCTCGACGAACCGACGGCGGCGCTGTCACAGCATGAAATCCTCGAGTTTTACCAGATTGTGGAACGCTTAAAGCAGGAGGGCAAAGCCATCCTGTTTATCTCCCACAAGTTCGACGAGATTTTTGAGCTGGCCGATCACTACACCATTTTGCGCGACGGCGTGTTCGTCGGTGCAGGGGCAATAAATGAGATCACCGAGGAGCGGATGGTGTCGATGATGGTCGGGCGCGCCATTACCCAAACCTTCCCGAAAATCGACTGCGAAAAAGGCGAGACGGTGCTGGAGGTGAAAAACCTCTGCCATCCGACCGAGTTTGCGCATATCTCGTTCTCCCTGCGTAAAGGGGAGATCCTCGGCTTTTACGGGCTGGTGGGTGCCGGGCGTACCGAGCTGATGCAGGCGCTTTCCGGCGTCACGCGGCCATCGTCCGGGGAAATTATCCTCAACGGACAGCCCCGGCGCTTCCGCCAGCCTGCGGATGCGATCAAGGCCGGTATCGTCTGTGTGCCAGAAGAAAGGCAGAAACAGGGGGCGATTATCGCCCTGCCGATTGCCCAGAACATCAGCCTGCCTCAGCTCAGCACGCTCAATCCGAACGGCGTGCTGCATGACGACCGCGAATGGAAGCTGGCGGACGAATACGCCAGGCGCCTGCAAGTGAAAGCCTTCAGCTGGAAGCAGGCGGTGGAGACCCTCTCTGGCGGCAACCAGCAAAAAGTCGTGATCGGCAAATGGCTGGCGACGCACCCTGACGTGATCATCCTCGATGAGCCGACAAAAGGCATCGATATCGGCTCAAAGGCAGCCGTGCATCAGTTTATGTCCGAGCTGGTCAGTCAGGGGCTGGCGGTGATTATGGTCTCGTCCGAACTGCCGGAAGTGATGGGCATGGCGGATCGCATTATCGTCATGCACGAGGGGCTGATGGTGGCCGAATACCAGGCGGGAGACGCGACGGCGGAAACCATCGTCAGCGCCGCCAGCGGTGCAAAACAGGAGGCGGCATAAATGCTTAGCTCACTCTTAAAACATCGCGAGGCGCTGCTGGGCGCGGTGATTGTGCTGATGATCGTCGCCATTGGCAGCCGCGTGCCATCGTTTATCGCGCCGGGCAACCTGGTGGAGATGTTTAACGACACCACCATTCTGATCGTCCTCGCGCTCGGGCAGATGATGGTGCTGCTCACTAAAGGCATCGACCTGTCGATGGCGGCTAATCTGGCCCTGACCGGGATGATTGTCGCCCTGATTAACTTCCATTACCCGGACGTGCCCGTCTGGGCGCTGCTGATCCTCGCCAGCGCGCTTGGGCTGCTGATGGGCGCGATTAACGGCCTGCTGGTGTGGAAGCTGGGCATTCCGGCGATTGTGGTCACGCTCGGCACCATGAGCATCTACCGCGGAATGATCTTTTTGCTCTCCGGCGGCGGCTGGGTGAACGCCAACCAGATGAGTGCAGACTTCCTCGGCCTGCCGCGTGCGTCAGTGCTGGGCTTGCCGGTGCTGAGCTGGTGCGCCATCGCCGTACTGTTGCTGGTGGGCTACTTCCTGCGCTACAGCCGCACCGGACGGGCGCTCTACACCGCAGGAGGGAACGCCACGGCAGCGTACTACACCGGGATCAACGCCGGGAAAATGCAGTTCATCAGCTTCTGCCTTTCCGGTCTGCTGGCCGGGTTCTGCGGCTACCTGTGGATCTCGCGCTTTGCCGTTGCGTATGTTGACGTCGCGAACGGTTTTGAATTGCAGGTGGTGGCCGCCTGCGTGATTGGCGGGATCAGCACCATGGGCGGCACCGGCCGCGTGCTCGGCTGTCTGTTCGGGGCGCTGTTCCTTGGCGTCATCAACAACGCCCTGCCGGTGATCGGCGTCTCCCCGTTCTGGCAGATGGCGATTTCCGGCTCGGTCATTGTCATCGCTGTGCTGCTGAACGAGCGCGGCAACAAGCGCAAAGGCAGGCTGATCCTGCGCGACGCGGCGCTGGCACGTCAGAAACTGGCGGTGAAACCATGAGCAAAATGATGACATCTGAAGAGTTTAAACCCACTTCTGCGACGGGCATCTTCCAGCGCCTGCTGTGCTGGGAGGGCTTCCTGCTGGCGGTGACGCTGGCGGTGTTTGTGGTGAACGCGCTCGCCTCGCCCTACTTCCTCAATATCTGGAACCTCTCCGACGCGACGTTCAACTTCACCGAAAAGGCGATCATCGTGTTGCCGATGGCGATGCTGATTATCGCCCGGGAAATTGACCTGTCGGTGGCCTCCACCATCGCGCTCAGCTCCACGGTGATGGGCTTTTGCGCGGCGGCGGGCGTCGATACGCCGCTGCTGGTCTGCGTGGGATTAGGCGTCGGGCTACTGTGCGGGCTGTTCAACGGCATTCTGGTGACGCGCTTTAACCTGTCGTCCATCGTCATCACCATCGGCACCATGAGCCTGTACCGCGGGATCACCTACATCCTGCTCGGGGACCAGGCGCTGAACAGCTACCCGGAGAGCTTCGCCTGGTTCGGCCAGGGCTACGTCTGGGGCGCGCTGTCGTTTGAGTTCGCGCTGTTTATCGTGCTGGCCGCTCTGTTTGCCTTTGTGCTGCACCGCACCAACTTTGGCCGCCGCACCTACGCCATCGGCAACAACCCGACCGGCGCGTGGTACTCCGGCATCAACGTGAAGCGCCACAACCTGATCCTGTTTGCGCTGGTAGGACTGATGTCCGGCCTGGCGTCGGTGCTGCTCACCTCGCGTCTGGGCAGCACCCGCCCGACCATCGCGATGGGCTGGGAGCTGGCGGTGGTGACGATGGCGGTGCTCGGCGGCGTCAATATTCTCGGCGGGTCCGGCAGCATGGTGGGCGTGATTATCGCCGCCTTCCTGATGGGGCTGGTGACCTTCGGCCTGAGCCTGCTCAACGTGCCCGGCATTGTGATGTCGGTGATTATCGGCGCGATGCTGATCGTGGTGATTTCGCTGCCGATTATTACCCGCCGGATTATGCAGCGAAGACGGATCTCATAGCCGGGTGGCACTGCGTTTACCCGGCCTACTTAACCGTAGGCCCGCGCAAGCGCAGCGCCGCCGGGCATAAAAATCACAGCAATTAAGGAGAATTATCATGAGCTTTATGTTGGCGCTTCCAAAAATCAGCCTGCACGGCGCGGGCGCGATCGGCGATATGGTCAATCTGGTGGCAAACAAACAGTGGGGAAAAGCGCTGATTGTCACCGACGGCCAGCTGGTGAAACTTGGCCTGCTCGACAGCCTGTTTTCCGCGCTCGACGCCCATCAGATGTCGTATCACCTGTTCGATGAGGTATTCCCGAATCCGACGGAAGCGCTGGTGCAAAAAGGCTATGCGGCATATCAGGATGCGGAGTGTGATTACCTGATTGCCTTTGGCGGCGGCAGCCCGATTGATACCGCCAAGGCGATAAAAATCCTCACCGCCAACCCGGGCCCGTCAACCGATTACTCCGGCGTCGGCAAGGTGAAAAACGCGGGCGTGCCGCTGGTGGCGATCAACACCACCGCAGGCACGGCGGCGGAGATGACCAGCAACGCGGTGATCATTGACGCCGCGCGACAGGTGAAAGAGGTGATTATCGACCCGAACATCATCCCGGATATCGCCGTAGACGATGCCAGCGTGATGCTCGATATTCCGGCCTCCGTGACCGCCGCAACCGGCATGGATGCCTTGACCCACGCCATTGAAGCCTACGTGTCCGTCGGCGCGCACCCGCTGACCGATGCCAACGCGCTGGAGGCGATTCGCCTGATCAACGTCTGGCTGCCGAAAGCGGTCGACGACGGTCACAACCTGGAAGCGCGCGAGCAGATGGCTTTTGGTCAGTATCTGGCGGGCATGGCGTTTAACAGCGCCGGTCTGGGTCTGGTACACGCTCTGGCGCACCAGCCGGGCGCGACGCACAACCTGCCGCACGGCGTGTGCAACGCCATCCTGCTACCGATCATCGAAAACTTTAACCGCCCGAACGCGGTCGCCCGATTTGCCCGCGTGGCGCAGGCGATGGGCGTTGACACGCGCGGCATGAGCGATGAAGCGGCCAGCATGTCAGCCATTCAGGCGATTCGTGACCTGAGCGCCCGGGTCGGCATTCCGTCCGGTTTCAGCCAGCTTGGCGTGACCAAAGCCGATATCGAAGGCTGGCTGGATAAAGCGCTCGCCGACCCGTGCGCGCCGTGCAACCCACGCACCGCGAGCCGTGACGAGGTCCGCGAGCTGTACCTGGAGGCATTATGATCCGCAAAGCGTTTGTGATGCAGGTAAACCCGGACGCACACGAGGAGTACGCGCGCCGCCACAACCCGATCTGGCCTGAACTGGAGGCGGTACTGAAAGCCCATGGCGCGCACCACTACGCCATTTACCTCGACAAAGCCCGCAACCTGCTGTTTGCGACGGTGGAGATTGAATCGGAAGAGCGCTGGAACGCGGTGGCAAACACCGATGTCTGCCAGCGCTGGTGGAAATATATGGGTGACGTTATGCCGTCGAACCCGGATAACAGCCCGGTGAGTGCGGCGCTGAAAGAGGTGTTTTACCTGGACTGATGTGTTAACGCTGCTGCCCTTGCGGTAGCAGCAATCTCCCGCCTGCCACTCAGCGTAAACGCCGACACCACCGTGATCGCCAGCACGAAGCAGCCCAGTATCAGATACGTCTCCTGGAAGCCGACCCGGTCATACATATTTCCGGCAAAGGCGGAGAGGAAGATCGCCGCCGACTGTTTGGCAAACTGGAAGCCAATCAGGTAGATGGTGGCCGACAGGCGCGTATCAAACACCCCGGTGATGTACTTGAATGCCCCCACCAGCAGGAACGGGACTTCCAGCGCGTGCAGCATCTTCAGGGCAATCACCTCCACGGCAGTGGTGGCAAACGACGAGCCGATAATGCGCGTCGCCATGATCACCCCGGCAATCAGCAGCGTGTTTTTCGCGCCGATGCGGTTAATGATCCACGGCGAGCAGAACATGATGATCGCGTTACAGATTTCCCCCGCCGTGGTGGCGAAACCAAAGGCGCGGGTCCCCTCCTGCGGCGTGGCGAAGAAGGTTTTGAAGAAGGTGGCAAACTGCTGGTCGAAGACGTCATACACGCAGGCCACGCCAATCACGTACAGGATGAACATCCACATTCTGCGCTGGCGGAACAGGGTAAAGACGGTTTTAGCGGTGATCTGCGGCTGATTCGCACCCAGGGCATTCATCACCTGCGCCGTCTGGTTGGGCTTCGGTTTCGCGACCACCAGCAGCAGCATCAGCAACAGCGCCGCTCCCGACCCCATCCAGAATACATACGACGGATCGATGCCGAACAGGATGCCGCCCGTTGAGGCGCAGAGCCCCCAGCCGAGACAGCCAAACATACGCGCTTTGCCGTACTCAAAAAAGCTGTTGCGGCTCACGCGCTCAATGTAGGCCTCAATCGCCCCCGAACCCGCTGAAAAGACAAAGCCGATATAGATCCCACCGCTCAGCGCGCCCAGCCAGATATTGGTTTTCAGCAGCGGGGCGAAGACGTACAGGAAGAACGGCGCGAACAGGAACAGCAGCACCGAGATGATCCAAAGCAGATGTTTTTTCAGCCCCAGCTTGTCGGAAATGACCCCCAGCACCGGCTGGAAGGCAATGGCCGACAGCGAGATGCAGGAGAAAACAATCCCGGTATGGGTTTTGTTCAGGCCGATGATGTCCGACAGCCAGATCGGCAGGAACGGAAAGCAGGTGGCCATGATGAAGAAGTAGAGAAAGAAGAATAGCCCGAAGATCCAGAAATTCGGGTTGTCTTTGTGGGTACAGGTTGTTGTGTTCATTATTTTTATCCTCAACGGAGGGCCGGTTGCCCGGCCCGTCACCCTTACACGCGTTCCACACCAATCAGAATGCCGGTTTCCGGATCCAGAATCGGCAGCGCAATACCCGCCTGCATCAGCCACTCACCGCTTACCGTTTGCGGCGCGTCCATCCACGCCGGGAGCTTGCGCATGGTGTGCCCGCCCTCGCCCGTAATCTGAATGTTCGGGTGATCGAGCAGCGTGATGCGGTACTGCGCGCTGGCGT
Organism: Enterobacter cloacae complex sp. 6730903; assembly: GCF_048283985.1. Classification (NCBI taxonomy): domain Bacteria; kingdom Pseudomonadati; phylum Pseudomonadota; class Gammaproteobacteria; order Enterobacterales; family Enterobacteriaceae; genus Enterobacter; species Enterobacter cloacae complex sp. 6730903. The sequence continues at coordinate 40,661 of NZ_JBLVXX010000030.1, forward strand.
CTAACCCCGGCATGCGCAGCGGCATCATCAGGGTGTAGTCCGGCATCGCGAGCTGGCTGACCAAAAACAGCCCCTGCGCCTTGTCTTCGCTCACTATACCCTGCGCCAGGGTGGTGGCGTCCGGCATATCCACGCGCCACTGGGTGCCGCGATGAATGATCTCGCGCCACCGCTTGTGCAGCGCGGCGTAATGGCGATAGCCTTCACGCTCCTGCGCGTCAACGGTGAGCGGATCCAGCTCCAGCCCCATGTGACCAAACAGCGCCGTCAGCCCGCGGAACTGAATGCTGTGCTGGCGGAAGGTGGCATGACATTTATGATGACCGATATGCGCCCCCATCACCTCCGGCGGGAAGAAGTAGCTCATGCCGCGCTGGATAGTGTTGCGCTCCAGCGCGTCGTTGTTGTCGGACGCCCAGAAGCGGTGGCAGCGGGTCAGCACTTCATAATCGATTCGCCCTCCGCCGGAGGAGCAGGATTCAAACTCAATGTGCGGGAAACGCTCGCCCAGTACGTCCAGCAGGCGATAAAACTGGCGCGTCTGGGCATCGGCGGCGGCTTTGCCCTTGTGCCCTGGCTGCACCAGCTCGCGGTTCATGTCCCACTTCACGTAGTCGACCTCGTGTTCGCCCAGCAGCCAGCTCATGCGCTCGACCAGATAATCAAAGGCCTGCGGAATATTGAGATTGAGTACCAGCTGGTGTCGCCCGGTCGCCTGGGCGTAGCCCGGCAGCGCCAGCACCCAGTCAGGGTGCGCGCGGTACAGATCGGAATCCGGGTTAATCATCTCCGGCTCAACCCAGATACCAAACTCCATGCCGAGCTGTTTAACGTGATCGATCACCGGCTTAAGGCCGTTCGGGTATTTTTTCTCGTCCAGATACCAGTCGCCCAGCGCGGCGTGGTCGTCGTTGCGGCCTTTGAACCAGCCGTCGTCAATGATAAAGCGCTCAACGCCCAGCGCGGCGGCCTCGTCGGCCATGCGCATGATGTAGTCCGGATCGTGGTTGAAGTAGATCCCCTCCCAGGTGTTGAGATGCACCGGGCGCGGTTTATCTTCCGGGAAGCGGATAACATTATCGCGCAAGTAGCGGTGGAACTGCTGACTCATGCCATTCAGCCCGTGCGGGGAGTGGCTGGCATACAGGCGCGGCGTCCAGAGCGTTTCACCCTCTTCAATCGCCCTTTCACCCGGCAGGTAGAGCGCTTCGGCCTGCATATAGCGGCGGCCATCGGTTTTCGCCTCCGCGCGCAGGCGGTGGTTGCCGCTCCAGCCCAGATGCACGCCCCAGACGTGGCCGTGCATTTCACTGAATGACGGCGTACCTGAAATCAGCGCCGGAAAATGTTCATGGGAGGTTTTACCCCGGCGGTTTTCAATCACAAAGCTGTCATGTTCAAGCATCACGCGGTGCGGCTGAAACTCCCTGATCCAGCGTCCGTGGAAGGCCATCACCTCCTGCGCGCGCTCAGCCACCGGCAGCGTCACGGCAAAGCGATCCACCTGCCACGCCTGCGTTGTCAGGTTGGTTAAGCCATGGCGCACCACCAGTACGCCGCTGGCATCCAGCGTTAATTCACTGGTCAGGCGCAGGCCCGCCTGTTTATCTTCTGCCGTTACCGTCAGGGTTTGCCCCTGCTGTTGTACGCCTGTGGTGGTGAAGACAGGCGATCCGTCCAGCCCCTGGCGATGCCCCTCGATGCCGGGCGAACCAAACAGGCCGTGCCCCAGCTCTGCCATCAGCGTGACGGGGGAGTCCACGTCCAGCCTGCCGTTAGCAACCGGGCGGGAAATACTTAGCGCATCCTGCGGCGAAAAGTGCTGAAGGTGCGGCCCCCAGTAGAGAATTTCAGCGAACGGGTGGGCTTTTAGCACCACGTCAACCGTATTGCTTTCAAGTCGAAAAATGGCATCTTGCATCGGACATCTCCTGTCATCGGGATGTCCTGAGTGTTAATCCGAAACGTTTCGGATACAAACCAAAACGTTCCGGATCTGTGATCGGGTTTTGAATTTTTGGTGTAATCAGGCTGTCTGGCCTGGGGAAAATTCCGGCTGCCAGAGCACCTGAAGGGTGTCGATGTCGTCGCCGTTAATCAGTTGGCGCACCATATCGGCAATCTGTTTCCCGACGCCCTGACGGGTAGACTGGATCACCGCCGCGACGTCGATATCGACAATGCTGTCCTGCGGTAAACCGTCATAGACCACCAGCGAGACGGCATTTTCACCGGTTAAGCGCCCCATCTGCGCCAGGGCCATCGCTGCGCCGTCGCCGTGGGTGTTGCAGTCGGTAATGATGGCCGTGGGTGGCTGCGGCAGGGAGAGAAGTTCTTGTGTGGTGGCATACCCCACGCGGCGCGAAGGGGGCATGGCGCGCAGCCATTCGCTGGAAAGTCCGGCTTCCCGCAGCGCGTCCAGATAGCCCTGGCGGCGCTGGGTGATGAATGCCTGGTTGTTGCTTTCGCCCAGCAGCGCAATGCGCTGATGGCCTTTCTCGATCAGCCAGCGGGTGGCCTGATACGTACCGGCATAGTTGTCGAAATCGAACCACGCGTACGGCTGCGGGAGCTGGCTGCGGCCGAGCGCCAGGAACGGGAACCCGGCGGCCTGAAGCTGCTCAAGACGCGGATCGTGATCCAGCGTATGCGCCACAATCAGCGCATCCACGCGTCGGCTCTGCACCATGCGCATATAGCTGTGTTTGTCCGCCAGATCGTCGTCAGCGATGAGCAGCAGGTCAATCTCATGTCGCGCCAGTTCGTGGCTAATTTCGCCGACCATGTCCATAAAAACGCTGTTATTGAGCGGAACAGGATGCACCGGAAACACCAGCCCGACGGCGTCGATTTTGCCCATCTTCAGGCGGCGGGCAAAGGTGTTTGGTCGGTAGCCACGGCGCTGGGCCTCCGCTTCCACGCGGGCCCGCGTCTCAGCAGAAACGTCGTCATACCCGTTGAGGGCGCGGCTGACGGTGGTAACAGACAGCCCCAGTTCTTTGGCAATGGCTTTAAGCGACATGATTTTCCGTATCTTCGTTAGTTTTGTTCCGCCACCAGCAGCGCGTGCGTATCCGGCTCCAGCGCCTTAAAGATATGCGGCTGGTCAGCGGGGTAGCAAATGTAATCTCCCGGGCCGAGCTCTTCCGCCGCGTCGATCAGGCCGACCATCGCCCGCCCCTGGGTCACGATAATATGCTCAACCGACCCAGGCGGATGGGGCTGGGAAATACGGTCTGCCCCCGGCTGAGTCAGCAGCAGATAGATATCACGACGCGCGCCAGGCGGACACGCCGCGAGCAAAATCGCCTCGTAGTTCGCCTGCCCGGCGACGACTTTTGTGCCCTCGCCGCGGCGGATCACCTGCGTGACGGGTTGTTGCGGCTCCAGTAACCGGGCAAACGGAATATCCAGTGCCACGCAAAGCGACCACAGCGTTTCCAGGCTAGGATTGCCGTTGCCAGATTCCAGTTGTGAAAGTGTGGATTTGGCGATCCCGGCACGGCGGGCAATTTCCGCCAGTGAGAGCCCGGTTCGCAGGCGTTCTCGTACCAGGCTTTTGGCGATCACGCTGATTGGCTGCGTCATAATAACGGCCTCTGTCTCTCTATAACGAACGAATCGTTCGTCTTGTAAAACGTTTCTGATGCGTTCATTATAATGGAAATACGTTCGATATGGCTAAAATGGTATGAAGAATCACCTCTCTTGCCTGAAAGGCGACACGATAAAAGCGATCGTCCTGGTCTGCCTCGCGGTGGGCGTGGTCGGCATGTCTTATGGCTCACTGGCGATGGCCTACGGTTTCCCGCTGTGGGTGCCGTTTGTCCTCTCCCTCACGGTGCTGGCAGGCGCATCCGAGTTTATGTTTATCGGCATCGTCGCGAGCGGCGGCAATCCGCTGGCGGCGGCCGCGGCCGGTTTACTGGTTAACGCGCGCCATGTGCCGTTCGGCGTAACGGTGCGTGACCTGGTGGGCAAGCGCGGCCTGAGCTTTCTGGGCTGTCATATCATGAACGATGAAAGCGTGGTGTTCGGTCTGTCGCAAAAAACCGCCGAGCAGCGTAAAGCGGCCTACTGGCTGTGCGGCCTGGGCGTGGCAATCATTTGGCCGCTGGGGGCGGTGCTGGGCGCGATGGTCGGCAAGCTGCTGCCGGACCCGGAAACCATCGGGCTGGACGCGGTGTTCCCGGCGATCCTGCTGGCGTTAGTGGTGCCGGCATTTAAAAACCGTACCACGCTGATCCGCGCCTGTAGCGGCGCAGTGTTGTCGCTGGCCGCCGTACCGTTTGCGCCGGTGGGTCTGCCGGTGCTGCTCTCTTTGCTCGGCCTTGCCGCGAGGAAAAAATAATGGAAAACATGACGGTCTTTATTCTCGGCATCGCCATTCTTTCTGCCGGAACCTATCTGATGCGTCTTGGCGGAGCGAAGCTTGGCAACCGGCTGGCGCTTTCAGAACGGTCGCAGGCGCTGCTTTCAGACGCGGCTACCGTTTTGTTGTTCTCCGTCGCGCTGGCGACCACGTTTTATGAAGGGGACCATTTTGCCGGGATGGCGCGCGTGCTGGGGGTGGGGTTCGCGGTGTTTCTGGCCTGGCGCAAAATGCCGTTAATCGTGGTGATCGTCGCGGCGGCGGTGGTGACTGCTCTGCTGCGTCTGGCGGGCATAAACTAAAAAGCGCCCCAGGGGCGCTCTTTCGACGGTATAGCGGAATTATTTGTTCAGTTCAGCGGTCATGTGTACGCGGTTACCGGTGAATGCCTGGGTAATTTTGTAGGATGACGCGCCCGCTTCCTGAGCCTGTGCAGCGATTTTAGCTTCTGCACCATCCAGCGTAGAGGCGGTTGCGGTCACTGTCTGCGCAGCGAAAGAACCAAAAGAGGTAGCCAGAGCAATTACAGCGACAAAAGTTTTGATGCTTTTCATGAGATAAACCCTTTCGTTAAGTTGTTTAGATAAGGCGCCGTGCCTTGATGAGATAAATATTAGACCTCATCATGAACAACTAAAAGCGGAAGGATTTGCTATACTCATTCAAAATTACTGATCAATTATCAATCGCTGCGGATGGGTGTAAATTGTCGCCCTTCCCGGCTTGCAGAACCCCACCAGCGTCAGGTTGCAGCGCTCCGCCACCTCCACCGCCAGCGTGGTTGCCGCTGACACCGCAAACAGAATTTCCACGCCGCACATGGCGGACTTTTGCACCATCTCATAGCTGGCGCGGCTGGAGACTAACGCCGCGCCCTGCTGCCAGACGTTGCTTTCCCGAGCGCGGCGACCTAACAGCTTATCCAGCGCGACGTGGCGGCCCACGTCTTCATGACCGCCGGCAATGTTGCCTGACGGCAATACCCATGCCGCCGCGTGGGTACAGCCGCTGAGCTGACCGATGGGTTGCACGTCGTTCAGGTGCTCAAGCGCCCGATCAAGATGCGCCAGATTGAACGTCTGGGTGAACGGCAGCGGGATAATGGGTTTGCCGATATCGTTAAGCTGTTCAACGCCGCACACGCCGCAGCCGGTACGTCCGGCCAGCGCCCGGCGGCGCTCTTTCAGCCCCATAAAGCGGCGGCTGGAGAGTTCGATTTGCACTTCAAGACCATTACAGGCATGAACCACATCCATACCGTAGATCTCCTGCGGATGCGCAATGATGCCTTCCGAGAGGGAAAAACCTATGGCGAACAGCTCCAGATCTTTCGGCGAGGCCATCATCACCACATGCGAAATCCCGTTGTAAACCAGGGCAACGGGGACCTCTTCCGCCAGAAAATCCGGCGTGGCATATGAAATGTGAGGCGGTCTGTGTACCGACAGTTCCACAATGCCCGCAGGCAGTGGCGACGCGTGGGCAGCACGGTTTTGTTTAGACACAACGGTATTCCTGAACAACCACGGAAGTGAGCCTGCTATTGCAACACAAACGGCAGGCCTTACGCATAGTATGGATCAACTTTTCAGCAACCATTCTCCTACTCAATCCGGAGGGGTGCAACCGATCACCTGCTACACCTCTTTAACATGCATGGGGTAAAATGTGATTGATATCACATTTTATAATCAATGCCGTGATAATACGTTCACTTTGTTTTAACGCCGTTGGAACAGGCGTACCGACATTGTGGTATTCTGGGCTTATCCCTCGGAGAAATGAGGGATTAACGCAAATTTTTCTCCTTTGCGGTTAATTCTCAACCGCAGAGTAAAACTACATAGCAATGTCGTAATGAACCAAGGAGTGACCCATGCAGGTCAGCAGAAGGCAGTTCTTTAAGATCTGCGCTGGCGGTATGGCAGGCACCACGGCGGCGGCACTGGGCTTTGCGCCCGGTGTAGCGCTGGCGGAAACACGGCAGTATAAACTGCTGCGCACCCGCGAAACCCGTAACACCTGTACGTACTGCTCCGTCGGCTGTGGGCTGTTAATGTATAGCCTCGGCGACGGTGCGAAAAACGCCAAAGCATCCATTTTCCACATCGAAGGCGATCCGGATCACCCGGTCAACCGTGGTGCGCTGTGTCCGAAAGGGGCCGGTCTGGTAGATTTTATCCACTCCGAAAGCCGCCTGAAGTTTCCTGAGTATCGCGCTCCCGGCTCTGACAAATGGCAGCAAATCAGCTGGGAAGAAGCGTTCGATCGCATCGCTAAGCTGATGAAAGAAGACCGCGATGCCAACTTTATCGCGAAGAATGCCGAAGGCACCACCGTTAACCGCTGGCTCTCCACCGGCATGCTGTGTGCTTCTGCGTCCAGTAACGAAACCGGCTATTTAACCCAGAAATTTACGCGCGCACTCGGTATGCTCGCGGTCGACAACCAGGCGCGTGTCTGACACGGACCAACGGTAGCAAGTCTTGCTCCAACATTTGGTCGCGGTGCGATGACCAACCACTGGGTCGACATCAAAAACGCCAACCTCATTGTGGTGATGGGCGGTAACGCCGCTGAAGCGCACCCTGTCGGGTTCCGCTGGGCGATGGAAGCCAAAATCCACAACGGCGCGAAGCTGATTGTGATCGATCCCCGCTTTACGCGTACGGCGTCAGTGGCGGATTTCTACACCCCTATTCGTTCAGGTACTGACATCACTTTCCTGTCAGGCGTATTGCTGTACCTGATGACCAACGAAAAATATAACCGCGAGTACACCGAAGCCTATACCAACGCCAGCCTGATCGTGCGTGAGGATTACCACTTCGAAGATGGCCTGTTCAGCGGTTATGACGCCGAAAAACGCAAATACGACAAAACCAGCTGGAACTACGAGCTGGATGAAAACGGCTTTGCGAAGCGCGACACCACCCTGCAACACCCGCGCTGCGTGTGGAACCTGCTGAAAGAGCACGTTTCCCGCTACACGCCGGAGGTTGTCGAAAACATCTGTGGGACGCCAAAGGCGGACTTCCTGAAGGTGTGCGAGCTAATTGCGGAAACCAGCGCGAAAGATAAAACCGCGTCGTTCCTGTATGCGCTCGGCTGGACGCAGCACTCCATCGGCGCGCAGAACATCCGCACCATGGCGATGGTTCAGCTGCTCCTCGGCAACATGGGGATGGCAGGCGGCGGCGTGAACGCCCTGCGCGGTCACTCCAACATTCAGGGTCTGACCGACCTCGGCCTGCTGTCTCAGAGCCTGACGGGTTACATGAACCTGCCGAGCGAGAAACAGACTGACCTGCAAACTTACCTGACGGCCAGCACGCCAAAACCGCTGCTCGAAGGCCAGGTGAACTACTGGGGCAACTATCCGAAGTTCTTCGTCTCGCTGATGAAAGCCTTCTACGGCGACAAGGCGACGGCGGAAAACAGCTGGGGCTTTGACTGGCTGCCGAAGTGGGACAAAGGTTACGACGTACTTCAGTACTTCGAAATGATGCACCAGGGCCAGGTCAACGGCTATATCTGCCAGGGCTTTAACCCGGTGGCGTCGTTCCCGAACAAGAACAAGGTTGTCGAGTCTCTGTCGAAGCTGAAGTTCCTGGTGACGATTGACCCGCTCAATACCGAAACGTCGACGTTCTGGCAGAACCACGGTGAGTCGAACGATGTCGATCCGTCGAAGATTCAGACCGAAGTGTTCCGTCTGCCGTCAACCTGCTTCGCGGAAGAGAACGGGTCTATCGTCAACTCCGGCCGCTGGTTGCAGTGGCACTGGAAAGGCGCGGATGCCCCGGGCATCGCCTTGAACGACGGCGAGATCCTGGCCGGTATCTTCTTACGCCTGCGTAAAATGTACGCGTCTGAAGGCGGCGCAACGCCTGAGCCGGTGCTGAACATGACCTGGAACTACTCGACGCCAGAGAATCCGTCTCCGGAAGAAGTGGCGATGGAGAGCAACGGTAAGGCGCTGGCGGACGTTATCGACCCGGCGACCGGTGCGGTGCTGGCGAAGAAAGGCGATCAGCTCAGCACCTTTGCGCACCTGCGCGATGACGGTACGACCTCCAGCGGCTGCTGGATCTTTGCCGGTAGCTGGACGCCAAAAGGCAACCAGATGGCCAACCGCGATAACGCCGACCCGTCGGGCCTCGGCAATACGCTGGGCTGGGCATGGGCGTGGCCGCTTAACCGCCGCATCCTCTATAACCGCGCCTCTGCTGACCCGCAGGGCAACCCGTGGGATCCGAAGCGTCAGCTGCTGAAGTGGGACGGCGCGAAATGGGGCGGCGTGGATATTCCGGATTACAGCACTGCCGCACCAGGCAGCGATGTCGGGCCGTTTATCATGCAGCCTGAAGGGATGGGCCGTCTGTTTGCTATCGATAAGATGGCGGAAGGGCCGTTCCCGGAACACTACGAGCCGTTTGAGACGCCGCTGGGTACTAACCCGCTGCACCCGAACGTGGTCTCTAACCCGGCAGCCCGTATCTTCAAGGGCGATTTTGAAGCGCTGGGTAAAAAGGACAAGTTCCCGTATGTCGGCACCACTTACCGTCTGACCGAGCACTTCCACTACTGGACCAAGCACGCGCTGCTGAATGCCATCGCGCAGCCGGAACAGTTTGTGGAGATCGGCGAGAAGCTGGCGAACAAGCTCGGCATTGCCCATGGCGATACCGTGAAGGTCTCCTCTAACCGCGGCTACATCAAAGCCAAGGCGGTGGTGACCAAGCGTATTCGCACGTTGAACGTTCACGGTCAGCAGGTGGATACCATCGGCATCCCGATTCACTGGGGCTATGAGGGCGTGGCGAAGAAAGGGTTCATTGCGAACACCCTGACGCCGTTCGTCGGTGATGCGAACACGCAGACGCCGGAATTTAAGGCCTTCCTCGTGAACGTGGAAAAGGTGTAACGGAGACGACTTATGGCTTATCAATCTCAGGATATTATCCGTCGTTCCGCGACTAACGGTTTCACGCCCGCGCCTCAGGCGCGGGACCACCAGCAGGAAGTGGCCAAGCTTATCGACGTGACCACCTGTATCGGCTGTAAAGCCTGTCAGGTGGCCTGTTCAGAGTGGAACGACATCCGTGACGAAGTGGGTCACAACGTCGGGGTGTACGACAACCCGGCGGACCTGACCGCCAAGTCCTGGACGGTAATGCGTTTCTCGGAAGTGGAGCAGAACGACAAACTGGAATGGCTGATCCGCAAAGACGGCTGTATGCACTGTGCGGATCCGGGCTGCCTGAAGGCGTGTCCGTCAGAAGGGGCTATCATTCAGTATGCCAACGGCATCGTCGACTTCCAGTCCGAGCAGTGTATTGGCTGCGGCTACTGCATCGCGGGCTGTCCGTTTGACGTGCCGCGCCTGAACCCGGAAGACAACCGCGTCTACAAATGTACGCTGTGCGTTGACCGCGTGAACGTGGGCCAGGAGCCAGCGTGCGTGAAGACCTGCCCAACCGGCGCTATCCACTTTGGCTCTAAAGAGGATATGAAAACGCTGGCGGCAGAGCGCGTGGGCGAGCTGAAAACCCGTGGTTACGATAACGCGGGCCTGTACGATCCGGCCGGGGTTGGCGGTACGCACGTGATGTACGTGCTGCACCACGCCGACAAGCCGAATCTGTACCATGGCCTGCCGGAGAACCCGGAAATCAGCGCCACCGTGAAGTTCTGGAAAGGCATCTGGAAACCGCTGGCCGCGGTCGGTTTTGCGGCTACCTTCGCAGCGAGCATCTTCCACTACGTCGGCGTTGGTCCGAACCGCGCGGAAGAGGAAGACGACAACCTGCATGAAGAGAAAGACGAGGTGCGCAAATGAGAAAACGTGACACCATCGTGCGCTACACCGCGCCGGAACGCATCAACCACTGGGTCACCGCCTTCTGCTTCATGCTGGCGGCGATAAGCGGGCTGGGGTTCTTCTTCCCGTCCTTCAACTGGCTGATGCAGATCATGGGGACACCACAGCTGGCGCGTATACTGCACCCGTTTGTGGGCGTCATCATGTTCGCGTCGTTCATCATCATGTTTTTCCGTTACTGGCACCATAACCTAATCAATCGGGATGATATCTTTTGGGCGAAGAATATTCGTAAGATCGTCGTCAACGAGGAAGTGGGTGATACCGGGCGTTATAACTTCGGCCAGAAATGCGTATTCTGGGCGGCGATTATCTTCCTGGTCCTGTTGCTGGTGAGCGGCGTGATCATCTGGCGTCCGTACTTTGCGCCTGCTTTCTCAATCCCGGTGATCCGATTTGCGCTAATGCTGCATTCATTTGCCGCAGTGGCGTTAATTGTGGTTATCATGGTGCATATTTACGCCGCCCTCTGGGTGAAAGGCACCATTACCGCGATGGTGGAAGGCTGGGTCACCAAAACGTGGGCGAAGAAACATCACCCGCGCTGGTACCGAGAAGTCCGCCAGAAACAGGAAAAGTCATCTGAATGAGTATTCGCATAATCCCGCAAGATGAGCTGGGGTCGAGCGAGAAACGTACGGCGGAGTATATTCCGCCGTTGTTATTCCCCAGACTCAAGAACCTCTACAACCGCCGCGCAGAGCGTCTGCGCGAGCTGGCAGAGAACAACCCGCTGGGCGATTTTCTGCGTTTTGCCGCGCTGGTCGCCCATGCGCAGGAAGTGGTGCTGTACGACCATCCGCTGCAAATGGACCTGACCGCACGCATCAAAGAAGCCAACGAGCAGGGTAAGCCGCCGCTGGATATTCACGTCCTGCCGCGCGACAAGCACTGGCATAAGCTGCTGCATTCCCTGATCGCCGAGCTGAAGCCCGAGATGAGCGGCACGGCACTGGCGGTCATTGAGAACCTGGAAAAAGCCTCCGATCAGGAGCTGGAAGAGATGGCGAACGCGCTGTTTGCTTCCGACTTCTCACTGGTGAGCAGCGATAAAGCGCCGTTCATCTGGGCTGCGCTGTCGCTCTACTGGGCGCAAATGGCGAGCCTGATCCCAGGCAAAGCCCGCGCCGAATACGGCGAAGCGCGCCAGTTCTGTCCGGTGTGTGGTTCAATGCCGGTCTCCAGCATGGTACAGATTGGTACGACGCAGGGGCTGCGCTATCTGCACTGCAACCTGTGTGAAACCGAGTGGCACGTGGTGCGCGTGAAGTGCAGCAACTGCGAGCAGACCCGCGATCTCAACTACTGGTCGCTGGAAAATGAAGACGCGGCGGTGAAGGCAGAAAGCTGCGGCGACTGCGGAACCTACCTGAAGATTCTGTATCAGGAAAAAGACCCGAAAGTCGAAGCCGTGGCCGACGATCTCGCCTCGCTGATTCTGGATGCGAAGATGGAGCAGGAGGGCTTTGCCCGCAGCTCGATCAACCCGTTCCTGTTCCCGGGTGAAGGGGAGTAATCTCCTGTGAGAGTGCCGGGCGGCGCGAGCTTGCCCGGCCTATACCTGGTAAGGCGTAAGGACCTCGTCAATACCCGCAAAATCTTTCGTGTTGCGAGAAATCAACGGACATTTTCTGCTCTGCGCTGTGGCCAGAATGATAGCATCAGGCAGTTTCATTCCATGCTTCTCACGTAGTAAAACGCTTCTTTCCGCAATATCCCGAGACACATCAATAATTTCAAAAGCGCCCATCACGGCTGCCGTTTTCGCTTCATGACCATGCCTGCGAGCGCCCACCATTACTTCCATCCAGGTAATTAAGCTGATGGCACGATGCGACGCGGTATGCTCAATCGCATCCGCAGCTTCAACACGGTTGTTGAAGAGATCAATGAGAATATTGGTATCAAACACTGCCATGTGCTCCATGATTACCACTCCTCACGCAGCTTGCGTTCATACTCAAGCCCGTCCTCTTTTCTGTCTCCCCACAGACCAAGCGCATTTCGGATAACAGAAGAACTCTGCTGGTCGAGATACAGTTCTATCGCTTCCCGAAGCAGTTCAGCACGTGGTTGATTTCGCAATTGCTTGAGATTATCCAAACGTTGAATCACGTCATCAGACAAATCGATAAGTATTCTGCCCATATCAAGTTCCGCCAAAACGCTCATATATCACCTTAGTATATCATCTTTGATTAATTTTCAGGCAAAATACTCTTTATCAATTTAGGGTGAAAGGACGTTTTTTAGGGAATAATCGATTTTGCGAGTCGCTTTCCACAATATGCACCTTTCAACATTTCTCTGTTTTCATCTGCTGTAAACCAGGCTATAAACTGTATAAAAACACAGTAAAAGGACGTAATCATGGCTCTGGAAAAGGGTATTGATAAGCTGGTACAGGAGTTTATTGCCGCAGGACGACCTTCCTCACGAAAGCAGAGTATTGATGACCGGAGAAGCGGGTATGTCGCCAGCACAGCGCTGGCCGGGGAAACAGAAAAGCGTATCCAGGTTGAAACGCTTGTTCTTGAGAATATGACCTTTCGGGTCTTTTCGCCTTTCAATGCCCCTGAAATGTTACCTTCTGCCCTCTACTATCATGGCGGTTGTTTTGTCAGCGGTGGGTTTGAAACCCACGATAATCAGCTTCGCCAACTGGCGTTTTATGGTAACTGCCGGGTCATTGCGGTTCAGTACAGACTCGCACCCGAACATACGTTCCCCGCTGCGCATGACGATGCAGAGAGAGCGGCAGATCTTGTCTGGCAAAATGCAGAACTATTAGGCGTGGATAAAAACCGGATTACACTTTGTGGAGACAGCGCGGGAGGTCATCTTGCGCTGGTAACGTCATTGCGGCTTAAAGCCAAAGGTCTCTGGGATCCCGCGCAGCTCATTCTTATCTACCCCATGCTCGACGCTACGGCCAGTTTTGAAAGCTATACCCTCAATGGCATGGATTACGTGATTACTCGCGATACCCTTTTGAGCGGCTATGAAATGTATCTGGCTGGAGCCGACCGTCAGCATCCTGACGTCAGCCCACTGTGGCGCAACGACTTTAGCGGTCTGCCAAAGGTCCATATTGTTACCGCGGAGTATGATCCGTTACGCGACGAAGGCGAGGCGCTTTATCAGCGCCTCACGGAGCAAGGCGTGAAGTGTACCGCTCAACGATGGCGGGGTGTAATTCACGGCTTCTTCCAGTTGGGTGGAATTAGCCAGTCAGCGCGAGACGTTATGCGAGATATTGCCTGGCGCATTAACCATGCCGGGCGAGAGTGAGAAGGAGACTACTCCTCCTCGTTCCCGCCCTCTTCATACGCGCCATACGGCTTCGCAGGCAGAACGATATAGGTGCCTTCAAACACCGCGCCTGGCGTTTCATCGCCGAACAGCTCAACCTGCATCTGTACGCGCGCTTTACGTCCACGCGCCAGACGGTCGAGATCGCCGCCCAGTGCGCCCAGGTCAGCAACCGCACTCGGCTTGCCGCTGATCGGGGCGCTGTAGCGGATATGGGCATCGGCCAGAATAATGGTGCCGCCGAGATGACGTTCGCGCAGCATCAGCCAGATCAGCCCCCAGCCGGTGAGCGTGGCGAGTGAAAACAGGCTGCCGGCAAACAGGGTATGGTGCGGGTTCTGGTTGCCGGTTTCCGGCATGGTGGTAATAAATTTTTGCCCGGTGTACTGCTGAATACGCACACCCATTTTTTCACTGAGCGGAATGTGCTGATACCACGCCTGCTGGAGCTGACCGCACCAGTCGGCGCGATGGAGAATATCGTCCAGCGTGGCGATGGGTTTGATCATCAAAAAGTGACGAATCGGCGTAGTTTGCGGGGCGGTGATTTCCCCCTGATTCACGAAACCAAGCTTGGCAAAGAACTCAACGGCATCTTCGCGGGCGCTACAGGTGACGCGCTTGACCCCTTCCTGACGGGCGACGGATTCCAGCGTCATTGCCATCAGCGTTCCGAGGCCTTTGTCCTGCACGGAGGGGTGAACGGCCATAAAGCGGATTGAAGCTTCGTTGTCGGCATTGATATACAGACGTCCCACGGCAACGAGGTTGCCCTCTTCATCAACCACCATCTGGTGGTGCGCCATCGCGTCCCAGGCGTCGCGTTCAGACCCTTTCGGTTGATGCAGTGGCTTGCGCAGCATTTCCCAGCGGAAATGGTAATAAGCGTCTAATTCTTCTTCCGTTTGCGGTACTCGAAGGTGATACATAGCTGTACTCTCTCTTGTTACCCGCGGCCATGCCGCCAGTTGGCTCATACCTGGAGCCAGAATGTGACGGGGCCATCGTTCACCAGCGAAACCTGCATATCCGCAGCGAATCGTCCGGTTTGTGTATTCATGTCCTGTTGGCGACAGCGCTCAACAAAGTACTCGTATAGGGCTTCTGCGCGATCCGGTGCCGCGCCCTTCGAAAAACTCGGCCGCATGCCGCGTTCGGTATCCGCAGCCAGCGTAAACTGGGAAACCACCAGCACGCTGCCGCCCGCCTGCTGAACGTTCAGGTTCATCTTACCTTCCGCATCGCTGAAAATGCGGTAGCCCAGCACGCGCTCACATAAGCGGTTGGCTTTTTGTTCGTCGTCATCCTTTTCGACACCCAGGAGCACCAAAAGTCCTGGGCCAATTTCACCCGTCACCTCATCCGCCACGGTGACGCTGGCACGGGTTACGCGCTGAATCAATGCAATCATGGTTGGTCTGCTTCTTGTTGTTTTTCAGCTTCTGCTGCTTTTTTGAGTTCGCGGTAGACCCCGAGAGTGACAGTTATTTCGGCGCCAAGCAAGACGATACACCACGTCCAGTAGACCCAGACAAACAAAATGGGGATCACCGCCAGCACGCCGTAAATCAACTGATAAGAGGGGAACATGGTGATATAAAGCGCGAATCCTTTCTTGCCCAGCTCAAAGAGCAACGCCGCGACCAGCGCACCCACCACGGCATCCCGGTTGGGTACGCGCGTAGTTGGCACCACGCTGTAGAGCAGCCAGAACGAAAGCCACGATAAAATCAGCGGGAAGATACGCAGCACGTTATCGATCACGCTGTTTAAGTCTGTTGCCCAGCGCAGCGAAAGAAGGTAGGAACTGATCGCCAGGCTTGCCCCCGCCAGCAATGGGCCAAGTGTTAAAATCATCCAGTAGACGGCAAAGGAGTAAACCTTCGGGCGGACTTTTTTGCTCCGCCAGATGGTGTTGAGCGCACTGTCGATGGAGTACATCAGCAGCAGCGCGGTAACAATAAGCCCACACGCCCCCACCGCCGTCATCTTGCTGGAGTTTGCGACAAACTGTTCAATGTAGTTCTGGATCACATCGCCGGTGGCCGGAATAAAGTTCGCAAAAACAAAATGGCGAAGCTGCATGCTCACATCGGCAAACATTGGAAACGCCGAAAAAAGCGCAAAAATCACCGCCACCAGCGGCACCAGCGAGAGCAACGACACGTAAGCGAGATTGCCCGCCAGCGTGGTCATGTTGTCCTCGTCAATGCGATGCCAGAGGAGTTTCAGCCACGCCCTCAGCGGGCGCGTGTGGTGATTGGCTTTTTGATGAACGGTTTTTAGCATAACTGCTTCGCAAAGTAGTTCGGTATCGTCTCTTTTCCAGTCACCAGAATGGAGGTGATACCTAACTGATTAGCCCCTTCTATATTATCGGCGTTGTCGTCAAAAAAGACCGCATCCGCCGCCGTGAATCCTTCTTCCTGCAATACCGCCTGATAGATGCGCGCCTCAGGTTTACGCATCCCCATCTCCTGGGAGAGATACACCTTATCTGCCGCCGCGTGGATTTCCGGGTATTCATCCGGCCAGAAGGTGGTATGCAGGCGGTTGGTATTCGACAGCACGACGACGCGATGCCCCTGCTCGCGCAGCTTGTGGATGATGTCGATCACTTCCGGGCGGATCGCGACAAAAACCGCCTGCCAGCCGTGGGAAAACTGCTCGTAGCTTAACGAGAGACCCATTTCCTGACAGAAACGCTCTGCGAACGCTTCATCGCTGATCTCACCGCGCTCGTGCAGATGGAAAGTCTCACCCATCGCGAAATTCTGCTTTAACGTCGCCAGCGGAACACGGCTAAAATCGCTCCATGCACCCAGCACCCGGTTAAAATCGATATCGACGATTACATTTCCTAAGTCAAAGATATAAAGCATGTTTATCTCCTTTCGCCGTGGAAAAGTAACTGTAGCGGGAAAGAGAAACTTTAGCTATGCGCCAGATTCAGCTTAGAGAAAGGAAAGGCCCGAATCGCAATATCGGGCCATAAGAGGATCAGCCTGCCTGCTGCTCTTCTCCGGAATTGACTTCGACAACCTCAACCTTGCTGGATTTGAGGTGGTTTTGCAGCGTCGGGCCGGGCAGCTCATCGGTGAACAGCGCCGTCGCCTGCGCCACGTTGCCGATTTCAACCGCCGCGGAGGCGTGGTATTTCGTATGATCGGCCGCCAGTAAAATGTGGCGGGAATGGGCAATCATGGTTTTCACCACGCTGGCTTCGTTAACGTCAAATTCCATCATCGCACCGTCGTGTTCAATCGCCCCCACGCTGGTCACGAGGTAGTCCGCCCGGAAGCCCGACACAAACGCCGTTGCCGCAGGCCCGATAATGCCGCCGTTGTGCGGGCGTAGCGTACCGCCAGGCACCATCACCTCAAAGCGCGGGTTCTTATAAAGAATGTGCGCCACCCGCAGGCTGTTGGTGATGATG
Organism: Enterobacter cloacae complex sp. 6730903; assembly: GCF_048283985.1. Lineage (NCBI taxonomy): Bacteria > Pseudomonadati > Pseudomonadota > Gammaproteobacteria > Enterobacterales > Enterobacteriaceae > Enterobacter > Enterobacter cloacae complex sp. 6730903. Next base: position 57,665 of record NZ_JBLVXX010000030.1, read on the forward strand.
CGCAGATGATTATGGTTAAGCAGTGCCCGGGCAACGTGCTCCACGGTCGTCCCGATAGTGATAAAGATGGTCGAACCGTCGGGAATATAGTCCGCAATGGCTTCGGCAATCGCCCGTTTCTCTTCGGTAAGCGAGACTTCACGCTGCTCGAACGCCGTGTTGACCACGCTGGATGCCCTGCCCGCACCGCCATGATGACGGGTGATCAGCCCCTGCTCGCTGAGCTTACGGATATCCCGGCGCACGGTTTGCGTCGACACATCCAGCAGCTGCGCCAGTTCATCAATGTTCATATAGCCGCGATCGGCAATCAGCGTCAGCAGCTGATCGTGACGCGGGTTGCCGGTCAGTTCGGTAAGGCTCATGGGCTGTCCTCTGAAAACCATCACGCCCCGCATTTTATACAAAAAGTGACAAAAAAGAGCGGGTTTGATCACAGTCGGGTATACCCGCGCGCCCGCCGGGCTTTGTGCATTTCAGTGCTGCGACGGCGCTGGCAAAACGCACGGCGTCTGCGGCGGGCAATTTCTGCCCCAGGCTGACCGCCAGCGCACCGTGGAACACGTCGCCCGCCCCGGTGGTATCAATGACGTTCACTTCAAAACCAGGCTGATGACATAGCGTGTCGTTTTCCAGCCAGAAACAGCCGTCTCGCCCCTGCGTGACATACACATGTCCATTTGTGAGCGTTTGTGCTTTCTTCAGCGCATCTTTGGGGCCATCCCGCTGCGTTAAACGCCGCAGTCCTGGCGCGGAGAAGGCCGCGTGGTCGCTTAAGGCAATCAGATCCGCGATGTCCTGCGGGGTGACATCCGCATCCAGCAGCGTCGGTACGCCCTGCTGGCGGGCCAGGGTAAATGCCTGTTTTGCACCGTCATGCCAGCGCACGTCGGCTAAGACAATGTCCCACTGAGAGAAGTCGATTTCTTGCAGCCAGTCTGCCGACGCAGGGAGATCGGGGCTGGGGTAGTTGGCAATCACTCTTTCCCCACCTGCGTCCACCAGCACCGCCGATTGCGACGATCGGGCACCCTTACACACGCGCGTGTAGCGGGTATTCACCCCCAGGGATTCCAGCTCCGCGAGCAGCCGTCTGCCGGTATCGTCGTCCCCCACCCGACCAATAAAATCCACTTCCGCACCCAGTTTCGCGGCTGCCACCGCCGCCGTTGCCGCCGGGCCGCCGCCCACTTCCGTATAATCTTTTGCGACATATTTCCCACCTTCTTTCGGTAAATCATCGAGATACCAGATGCGATCCAGCACGGTAATGCCGACACAAACGATGCGAGTCATGGTGATTCCTTCTGCGATTTCTGATGCCTTCATTTTAATTTCACCAAATGTTTAAAAAGTGACCCGTGTCAATTTTTTGACTATAAATTACAAATACGATCAAAAACAGACACCACAAACGCGCAAAAATTGACACGATGTGACAGGAGAGAGGCATGTCAGCAATCGCATTTATCGGCTTAGGACAGATGGGCGCGCCCATGGCGAAGAATCTGTTGAAACAGGGCCACCAGCTTAACGTTTTTGATGTGAACCCGCAGGCGGTTCAGGCGCTGGTAGAGAGCGGAGCCCGGGCGGCGGCTACGCCCGCACAGGTAGCAACGGATGCCGAATTCGTGATCACTATGCTGCCAAACGGCGACCTGGTGCGCAGCGTGCTGTTCGGCGAGCACGGCGTGTGCGAAGGGTTATCCCGCGATGCGCTGGTCATTGATATGTCCACCATTCACCCGCTGCAAACCGACGCGCTGATCCGTGACATGGCTGAGCAAGGCTTCAGCCTGATGGACGTGCCCGTCGGACGCACCTCTGATCATGCCATCGCCGGTACGCTGCTCCTGTTGGCGGGCGGTACGGCGCAGCAGGTTGAGCGCGCCACCCCCGTCTTAATGGCGATGGGCAATGAACTGATTAACGCTGGCGGGCCGGGCATGGGCATCCGCGTGAAGCTCATCAATAACTACATGAGCATCGCCCTGAACGCCCTTTCCGCCGAGGCCGCCGTACTGTGCGAAGCGCTTGGCCTCTCCTTTGACGTGGCGCTCAAGGTGATGAGCGGCACACCGGCGGGTAAAGGCCACTTCACGACATCCTGGCCGAACAAGGTGCTGAAAGGGGATCTTTCACCCGCCTTCATGATCGACCTTGCGCATAAAGACCTGGGGATCGCCCTGGACGTGGCCAACCAGCTCCACGTTCCGATGCCGCTGGGCGCGGCGTCCCGCGAAGTATACAACCAGGCACGCGCCGCCGGGCGCGGGCGCGAAGACTGGACGGCCATTCTTGAACAGGTTCGCGCATCTGCCGGGCTGAAAAAATCACACTGATACGAAAGGACTGAGGAATGACGATGTACACCCTGAAAGATATCACCCGACCTTCCGGCGGTTTTGCGATGCTGGCCGTGGATCAGCGCGAAGCGATGCGCCTGATGTTTGCTGCCGCAGGCGCGCCGGTGCCGGTAACCGACCAGCACCTGACGGATTTTAAGGTCAATGCGGCAAAAATTCTGTCGCCGTACGCCTCTGCGATCCTCGTCGACCAGCAGTTCTGCTACCGCCAGATTGTCGAGCAGCAGGCCGTGGCCAAAAGCTGCGCAATGATTGTCGCCGCCGACGAGTTTATCCCGGGGAACGGCATTCCGGTCGACAGCGTGGTGATCGACAAGAACGTCGACGCGCAGGCGGTCAAACGCGATGGCGGCAAGGCGCTGAAGCTTCTGGTGCTGTGGCGCAGCGATGAAGATCCGCAGCAGCGCCTGGAGATGGTGAAGGCGTTCAATACGCTGTGCCACGACAACGGTCTGCTGAGCATTATCGAGCCGGTTGTGCGTCCACCGCGCCGCGGCGCCGCGTTTGACCGCGAGCAGGCGATCATCGATGCGGCCAAAGAGCTGGGCGACAGCGGCGCCGACCTCTACAAAGTGGAAATGCCGCTGTTTGGCAAGGGCACACAGCAGGAACTGCTGACGGCCTCGCAGAAGCTGAACGAGAACATCGCCATGCCGTGGGTAATCCTCTCCTCCGGCGTGGACGATAAGTTATTCCCGCGTGCCGTTAGCGTCGCTATGCAGGCGGGGGCATCAGGCTTTTTAGCCGGGCGCGCCGTCTGGTCATCGGTGATTGGCCTGTCGGACACCGAGCTGATGCTGCGTGATATTTCAGTACCAAAACTTCAGCGTCTGGGTGAGATCGTCGACGAAATGATGGCTCGCCGTTAAGAAAGGACCCAAACATGAAATGGTTTAACACCCTGAGCCATAACCGCTGGCTCGAACAAGAGACCGACCGCATTCTCGATTTCGGTAAAAACGCCGCCGTACCAACCGGCTTTGGCTGGCTGGGCAATAACGGGCAGGTGCGCAGCGATATGGGCACCCATCTGTGGATCACCGCCCGCATGCTGCATGTTTACGCGGTGGCGGCGAACATGGGGCGTCCCGGCGCGTACGCCCTGGTTGAGCACGGCATTAATGCCCTGAACGGTCCGCTGCGCGACAAACAGCACGGCGGGTGGTACGCCTGCGTAAACGATGAAGGCGTGATTGATGCGTCCAAACAGGGCTATCAGCATTTCTTCGTCCTGCTGGGCGCGGCGAGCGCCGTCACCACCGGCCACCCCGAGGCGCGCAAGCTGCTGGACGACGCCATCGAAGTGATTGAGCGCTACTTCTGGAGCGAACAGGAGCAGATGTGCCTGGAGTCCTGGAACGAAGCCTTCAGCAAGACGGAAGATTACCGCGGCGGTAACGCCAATATGCACGCCGTGGAAGCCTTCCTCATCGTCTATGACGTGACCCACGACCGTAAATGGCTCGACCGCGCCCTGCGTATCGCCTCGGTGATTATTCACGACGTGGCGCGCAAAGGGGAGTACCGCGTTAACGAGCATTTCGACACCAACTGGAACCCGATCCGCGATTACAACATCGATAACCCCGCCCACCGCTTCCGCGCTTACGGCGGCACGCCGGGGCACTGGATCGAGTGGGGCCGCCTGATGCTGCACCTGCGTGCCGCGCTGGAAGCCCGCTTTGAAACCCCGCCGGAATGGTTGCTGGAAGATGCGAAAGGCCTGTTTCACGCCACCATCCGCGACGCCTGGGCACCCGACGGGGCTGACGGCTTTGTCTATTCCGTGGGCTGGGACGGCAAGCCTATCGTGCGCGAACGCGTGCGCTGGCCAATCGTCGAGGCGATGGGCACGGCTTACGCGCTATACACCGTCACTGGTGAGGCGCAGTACGAAGCCTGGTATCAGAAATGGTGGGATTACTGCATCAAGTACCTGATGGATTACGAAAACGGTTCATGGTGGCAGGAGCTGGACACCAATAACGAAGTGACCACCAAAGTCTGGGACGGCAAGCAGGATATTTACCATCTGCTGCACTGCCTGGTGATCCCCCGCCTGCCGCTGGCGCCGGGCTTAGCCCCTGCCGTCGCCGCCGGATTACTGGATAGCCTGGCCAAATAATAAAGACGGAGTTTTTATGCGTACCCTACACAATATTGACCTGAAAAATAACGAAAGTGGTTTCACCCTGCGCTGGCAGGACCGTCTGATTTTATCCCACTCTGCGGATGCCCCTTGCCTGTGGATCGGCGCAGGTGAGGCGGATATCGAGATGTTTCGTGGCAACTTCAGCATCAAAGACAAGCTCAACGAAAAGATTGCCCTGACGAACGCGACCGTTACGCAGCAAAGCGCGGGCTGGGCAATCCGCTTTACCCGCGGCGACGCGGTGAGCGCCACGCTGCTGGTGGGCGTGGATGGTGAGGGCCGTCTGGAGCTGAAGCTGAAAAATGACGCCGCCAGCCATAACCGCATCTGGCTGCGGCTGGCAGCTCAGCCTGACGATCATATCTACGGCTGCGGCGAGCAGTTCTCGTATTTCGATTTGCGCGGCAAGCCGTTCCCGCTGTGGACCAGCGAGCAGGGCGTGGGCCGCAATAAGCAGACCTACGTCACCTGGCAGGCCGACTGCAAAGAGAACGCGGGCGGCGATTACTACTGGACCTTCTTCCCGCAGCCTACCTTCGTGAGCACCCAGAAGTATTACTGCCACGTGGATAACAGCTGCTACATGAACTTTGACTTCAGCGCGCCGGACTTCCACGAACTGGCGTTCTGGGAAGATAACGCCACGCTGCGCTTCGAATGCGCAGAAACCTACGTCGATCTGCTGGAAAAACTGACCGGCCTGCTGGGGCGTCAGCCTGAACTGCCGGACTGGGTTTACGATGGCGTGACGCTGGGTATTCAGGGCGGCACCGAGGTGTGTCAGCAGAAGCTCGACGCCATGCGCAAGGGCGGCGTGAAGGTGAACGGCATCTGGGCGCAGGACTGGTCCGGCATCCGCATGACCTCCTTTGGCAAACGCGTAATGTGGAACTGGAAGTGGAACAGCGCGCTCTATCCGCAGCTTGATGAGCGGATTGCACAGTGGAAAGAAGAAGGCGTGCAGTTCCTCTCCTACATCAACCCGTACGTCGCCAGCGATAAAGATCTCTGCGAAGAGGCGTCGAAGCGCGGCTATCTGACCAAAGATGCCGACGGCAAGGATTACCACGTTGAGTTCGGCGAGTTCTACGCGGGCGTTATCGACCTGACCAACCCGGAAGCCTACAGCTGGTACAAAGAGGTGATCAAAAAGAACCTGATCGAACTGGGCTGCGGCGGCTGGATGGCCGATTTCGGGGAATATCTGCCGACCGATACCTTCCTGCACAACGGCGTGAGCGCGGAGATCATGCATAACGCCTGGCCTGCCCTGTGGGCGAAATGTAACTACGAAGCGCTGGAGGAGACCGGCAAGCTCGGGGAGATCCTGTTCTTCATGCGCGCGGGCTACACCGGCAGCCAGAAGCACTCGGTGATGATGTGGGCGGGGGATCAGAACGTCGACTGGAGCCTGGACGATGGTCTGGCGTCCGTCGTACCGGCGGCGCTGTCGCTGGCGATGACCGGGCACGGGCTGCACCACAGCGACATTGGCGGCTATACGACCCTCTTCGAGATGAAGCGCAGCAAAGAGCTGCTGCTGCGCTGGTGCGACTTCAGCGCCTTTACGCCGATGATGCGTACCCACGAGGGCAACCGCCCTGGCGACAACTGGCAGTTCGACGGCGACGCGGAAACTATCGCCCACTTCGCGCGCATGACCACCGTCTTCACCACCCTGAAGCCGTATATCAAAGCTGCGGTTGCGCAGAACGCGAAAAGCGGCCTGCCGGTGATGCGTCCGCTGTTCCTGCACTATGAGGACGACGCGCGCGCCTACACGCTGAAATACCAGTACCTGTTTGGCCGCGATCTGCTGGTGGCGCCGGTCCATGAAGAGGGACGCCGCGACTGGTCGCTCTATCTGCCGCAGGACATCTGGGTCAATGCGTGGACCGGGGAAACCTGCCAGGGCGGTGACATCACCGTTGATGCCCCGCTCGGCAAACCGCCGGTCTTCTATCGCCAGCACAGCGAATGGGCAGATCTGTTTAGCACCTTACGTCATATCTGATAAGGCTCGCCCGCGGGGAAACCTGCGGGCAGACGGAGAACAATAATGAGTCAACATACTTCTGATCCGGCAACCCTGCGCCTGCCGTTTAAAGAAAAACTCGCCTACGGGATGGGCGATCTCGGCTCTAACATCCTGCTTGATATCGGCACGCTGTATCTGCTGAAGTTCTACACCGACGTGCTGGGGCTGCCTGGCACCTACGGCGGGATTATCTTCCTGATTGCGAAGTTTTTTACCGCCTTCACCGATATGGGCACCGGGATCATGCTCGATTCCCGGCGCAAGATCGGCCCGAAAGGGAAATTCCGCCCGTTCGTGCTGTATGCAGCCTTCCCGGTAACGTTGCTGGCGATTGCCAACTTCGTCGGCACACCGTTTGAAATCACCGGTAAAACGGTGATGGCGACGGTGCTGTTCATGCTGTACGGCCTGTTCTTCAGCATGATGAACTGCTCCTACGGCGCGATGGTGCCCGCCATTACCAAAAACCCGGACGAGCGTGCTTCGCTGGCCGCCTGGCGTCAGGGCGGCGCTACGCTGGGCCTGCTGCTCTGTACGGTGGGCTTTGTCCCGGTGATGAACCTGATTGAAGGTAACGACCAGCTAGGCTACATCTTTGCCGCCACCCTCTTCTCGCTGTTCGGGTTGTTCTTTATGTGGTGGTGCTATAAAGGCGTAACCGAGCGTTACGTCGAGACGCAGCCTGCTAACCCGGCGCAGAAACCGGGGCTGTTGCAGTCGTTTCGCGCCATCGCCGGGAACCGTCCGCTGTTTATCCTGTGCATCGCTAACCTGTGCACGCTGGGCGCCTTTAACGTCAAACTCGCCATTCAGGTCTACTACACGCAGTACGTGCTGAACGACCCGATCCTGCTGTCGTATATGGGCTTCTTCAGCATGGGCTGTATTTTTATCGGCGTCTTTATGATGCCCGGCGCGGTGCGGCGCTTCGGCAAGAAAAAGGTCTACATCAGCGGGCTGGCGATTTGGGTGGCAGGCGATCTGCTTAACTACTTCTTCGGCGGCGGCTCGGTGAGCTTCGTGGCGTTCTCCTGCCTGGCGTTCTTCGGCTCCGCGTTCGTGAACAGCCTGAACTGGGCGCTGGTCTCCGATACCGTGGAGTACGGCGAGTGGCGCACCGGCGTGCGCTCCGAGGGGACGGTCTACACCGGCTTTACCTTCTTCCGTAAGGTATCCCAGGCGCTGGCGGGCTTCTTCCCGGGGATCATGCTCACGCAGATCGGCTATGTGCCCAACGTGGTGCAAAGCGCCGGCACGGTTGAAGGGCTACGGCAGCTGATATTTATCTATCCGAGCCTGCTGGCGGTCATCACCATCGTGGCCATGGGCTGCTTCTACAACCTTAACGAGAAGATGTATGTGCGCATCGTGGAAGAGATCGAACTGCGCAAACGTACGGCATAAATGACGTGATTGAGCGCCCTGCGGGGCGCTTTGAGGATCGACCATGACACATAATACTGATCCGTTAACCCTGAAATTGAGCCTGCGAGAGAAGTGCGCCTACGGGATGGGCGATTTTGGCTCAAATCTGATGCTGTGTATTGGCACGCTGTATCTGCTGAAGTTTTACACCGATGAACTGGGCATGCCGGCGTTCTATGGCGGCATTATTTTCCTCGTCGCGAAGTTTTTCACCGCGTTTACCGACATGCTGACCGGGGTGCTGCTGGACTCCCGGCGTAATATCGGCGCGCGGGGGAAATTCCGGCCATTCATTCTCTACGCCTCCGTCCCGGTGGCGCTGGTGGCCACGGCGCAGTTTATGGCCAACGACTTTAGCCTGACGGTGAAAACGGCCCTCGCCACCGTGCTCTTCATGATGTTTGGCCTCTGCTACAGCCTGATGAACTGCGCCTACGGTGCAATGGTTCCGGCCATCACCAAAAACCCGAACGAGCGCGCGCAGCTTGCGGCGTGGCGTCAGGGCGGCGCAACGGTAGGACTGTTGCTCTGTACTGTCGGCTTTATGCCGATTCAGGCGCTGTTCGTCAGCCAGCCCTCACTCGGCTATCTGGTGGCCGCGCTGGTGTTCGTCACCGGGGGACTGTTCTGCATGTGGTGGTGCTACAGCGGGGTGAAAGAGCGCTACGTCGAGCTTACGCCCGATCACCATAAGCCCGGCATTCTGAAATCGTTCTGCGCGATTTTCCGCAATCCGCCGCTGCTGGTGCTGTGCATCGCCAACCTGTGTACCCTCGCCGCGTTTAACATCAAGCTGGCGATTCAGGTCTATTACACCCAGTACGTGCTGAACGATCTGCATCTCCTGTCGTGGATGGGCTTTTTCAGCATGGGTTGCATTCTGATTGGCGTGTTTCTGGTGCCTGGCGCGGTGAAGCGCTTTGGCAAGAAGCCGGTCTATCTGGGCGGGCTGACGCTGTGGGCGGTGGGCGACGTGCTGAACTTCGTCTGGGGAACCAGTTCCCTGCTGTTCGTGCTCTTTTCCTGCATGGCCTTTTTCGGCACCGCGTTTGTGAACAGCCTGAACTGGGCGCTGGTGCCGGATACGGTTGATTACGGCGAGTGGAAAACCGGGATCCGCGCCGAAGGGTCGGTGTATACCGGCTATACCTTCTCGCGCAAAATCTCCGCGGCGCTAGCCGGTTTTCTGCCCGGTATCATGCTGACCCAGATTGCCTATGTTCCCCATGCCGTACAGAGCGCAGGCACGCTGCTTGGGTTGCGCCAGCTTATTTTCCTCTGGCCGTGCGGCCTGGCGATCGTTGCCGCCGTGACCATGGGGCTGTTTTATAAACTCAACGAAGCGCGCTTCGCCTTTATTATCGAGGAGATTGGAAAACGAATCTATGGTCACTCCCGTTTTTGCAACACCGATTTTGACGATAAATTGGCTTGCTTGAATCTATCCGGCGTCTGAATGGGATTTTATTCCCGCGCCTCGATGAGTTCCGCGCCTGATGAACCTCCAGAAAATATACGGCTTCAA
>NZ_JBLVXX010000031.1:0-65071 GCF_048283985.1 Enterobacter cloacae complex sp. 6730903
GGAATAAAACGCATTGCCGCCATTTTTATTTATTACTGAGAATTGTTTTAGTTCTTATTAAATAAACTGCCAGCGTGACTGGCAGTAGCGGTTAATACCACGGATTCTGGCTGGAAGAGGTAACGGCATATCCCTGACATTTATACTGGATGGTCACACTTTCGTTCAGACAGAGTGAACCGCTGATCAGAGTGCAGGTTTTAATTGGCTGCCCGTAGGCTGACGCGGTGGCATAGCCCATATGTTGGCAGGCTTTGGTTGCCGTACCGTTATTAACATAGTCATCAGACCAGGCGTTTTGCAGCATGGCCTGGCCATAGTCGAGGCGCACAATTCCGTTAGGGGCATCCGTACTGCTGACTTCTGCCTGACGGTTGATGCTGCACCCGGCGAGCAACAGGATCGTTCCGGCTATGATTACTCTTTTCATGGTTCACTCTGCGTGACGGGAAATACGCCATTGTAACCAACGCGATGGCACGCAATGGCCGGAATAGCCGGAGGATCTACCCTCTCACCGTGCAACGAGCCGGGCCACCGCGCGAAATTGTGAGCGCAGCTTTGTTTTTTAAAACAAGTTTTCACTTAATTTGAAAGTGCGTTTGTTTGATAGTAAGGTTAAGTTGAAAAGGTATCCACAGCGGGATCGCCCGCCATGCATTCAGGAGAGACAAGATGAAAATTGCACTGATGATGGAAAACAGCCAGGCCGCTAAGAATCCCATCATCCTTAATGAGCTGAAAGCCGTTGCTGATGAGAAAGGTTTCCCGGTCTATAACGTCGGTATGAGTGATGAGAACGATCATCATCTCACTTATATTCACCTGGGCATCATGGCGAGCATTCTGCTTAACGCGAAAGCAGTCGATTTTGTTGTTACCGGCTGCGGTACCGGGCAGGGCGCGCTGATGTCCCTGAACATCCATCCGGGTGTGATTTGCGGTTACTGCATCGATCCTGCGGATGCCTTCCTGTTTGCGCAAATCAACAACGGTAACGCGCTCTCTCTGCCGTTTGCGAAGGGCTTCGGCTGGGGGGCAGAACTGAACGTACGCTTTATCTTTGAGAAAGCCTTTACCGGACGCAATGGCGAAGGCTATCCACCAGAGCGTAAAGAGCCGCAGGTGCGTAACGCCGGGATTCTGAACCAGGTGAAAGCGGCGGTGGTGAAAGAAAACTATCTGGATACCCTGCGTGCAATCGATCCTGAGCTGGTTAAAACCGCCGTCTCAGGCCAGCGCTTCCAGCAGTGCTTCTTCGAGAACTGCCAGGACAAAGAGATTGAAGCCTTCGTGCGCGGTATTATTGGCTGATTTAATTTGCCGGGCGGTGCGTTGCCTGCCCGGCAGATAGCGTTACTTTTTCGATGAGACCGCGCTGCCTGCATCTTTGGTCAGACGCAGCGTGTCAACCATTCCCACCAGGCAGATTAGCGCGATCGCCACAAATGCCAGCCGGAAGCTCATTCCCGGCATACCGGCAATCCCCATCGCCTCACTGACTTTTTCCCCGATACGAATACCAATCGCCCCGAGCGTGATCCCAAGCCCCACGGCAAGCTGCGTTGCGGTTGAAAACAGGGTATTGGCATAGCTCATCTGCGCCGGGGGCACATCCGCAAAGGCCAGCGTACTGATGGCCGTAAACTGAATCGAACGGAAAACGCCGCCCAGATAGAGGATCAGCATGACGAGCCACGCGGGCGTCTGCGGCGTAAGAAACGCGCAGGCCAGCAACGCCAGGACATTCAACACACCGTTAATCAGCAACAGCCGCTTAAACCCCAGGCTGCGGATCAGCGGCGTCGTCGCCGGTTTAATGGTGAGATTGCCAACGAAAACCGCCAGCACCAGCAGGCCAGAATGGAACGCGTCCATGCCAAAGCCGACCTGGAACATCAGCGGTAGCAGGAACGGAACCGCGCTGATGGAGGCGCGAAACAGCGATCCGCCGTACAGGGTGACGCGAAACGTTGGCACCTGCATCGCATCGAGCCTGATCATCGGCCAGGTTGCCCGCTTAAAGTGACGCAGCGCCAGGCTTAACGCGACAATACCGACGATAAACAGCGTGGCGGTTAATCCTGTCCGCAGAGGCTCTGCGCCCATCAACTCCATCGCATAAACCAGGCTCACCATGGCAAGGGTGGTGACAACAAAACCCGGTAGATCGAACGGTCGGCGCGTATCTTCATGCAGGTCTGGAATGATGCGCAGCGCCAGCAAAATGGCGATTATCCCCAGCGGCACGTTAATAAAGAAGATCCAGCGCCAGTCGGCATAGCTGGTAATGAACCCACCCAGCGGCGGGCCGATGATCGGCGCGACCAGCGCAGGCCACGTCAGGGTGGCGATTGCCGTGATGAGCTGATGTTTTGGCGTGGTGCGCAGTACGGCCAGGCGACCCACGGGCACCATCAGCGCGCCACCCATGCCCTGGAGGACGCGCATCGCGACGAACTGATCGAGCGTGGTGGACAGGCCGCACAATACCGAGGCCAGCGTGAAGATCGCCAGCGCGAGGGCAAACACTTTTCGCGCGCCGAAGCGGTCGGCGATCCAGCCGCTGGCGGGGATCAGCACGGCCAGGGTGATCAGATAGGCGCTGATGCCGATATTCAGATCCACCGCCTGTACGCCGAAGCTTTTTGCCATATCCGGCAGCGCGGTGGCAATCACCGTCCCGTCCAGAAACTCCATAAAGAAAGCACCGGCCACCAGCAGCGCCGCAGGTGATAATCCACGGCTCTCTTTGCCGGATACGTTTTCACTCATTCTCTTCCTGCTCGCTCAAAAAATTTTATAAACATTTACTGGAATTTATAAGCCTGTAACGTGCGGATTTATCATGGCTTTTTTTAACAAACCAGCAGCACTGAGGGTTTAATAACCGTGACACAGGTCACAAAATGGTTGATTTTTGTGATGGTGGTCATATTATAAGCGTATTGACGATAACACCTGCATAACACGTTACTGGAGCAACATAATGAAACTGCGCAAAATCCTGAAAAGCATGTGGGCAAACTACTGCACAACGTTTAAAGACGTCCCACCGGGTGCGATGTTCTGATAAAAAAACCTGCTTCGGCAGGTTTTTTTATGTCTGCGGTCGACGAGAGGGAGATGGAAGGGCGTCTGTTTTGCTACTATGGCGGCCTTTGAATAAGGAGAACCCCATGTCACAAAACCTGAGCGCCGATCAGGAACTGGTATCTGACGTCGTCGCCTGCCAGCTGGTTATCAAACAAATCCTTGATGTGATTGACGTTATCGCGCCGGTTGAGGTACGCGAAAAGATGTCGACCCAACTGAAAAACATCGATTTCACCAACCATCCTGCTGCGGCGGACCCGGTTACGCTCCGCGCGATCCAGAAAGCGATTGCGCTGATTGAACTCCGCTTCACACCGCAGGGTGAGTCACACTAAAATAAACCGATGTTTTAAAATTAGAAACTCTTTTCTGCTTTTACGTCGAAGGGCGACAGAGCCTGTCGCCCGCAGAAGGATCAGAAGAACGTCTGCACCAGCAGATAGCTCACCACGCAGGCACAACTGACGCCAATCAGCCCCGGCAGAATAAAGCTGTGGTTGATGATGAATTTACCGATGCGGGTGGTGCCGGAGCGATCGAACCCGATACAAGCCAGATCGCTCGGATAGGTGGGCAGCACAAAGTAGCCGTAGGATGCCGGGAAGAAGGCCACCAGCATTTTCGGATCGATGCCCAGCATCAACCCCATCGGGGCGACCGCGGTCAAGGCCGCAGCCTGGCTGTTGACCAGTTTTGATACCAGGAACAGCACGATGGCATACGTCCAGGGATGACTCTTCACCACCCCCTCCAGCGCCATTTTCAGCTCGTCGAGATGCGCCTGAAAAAAAGTATCGCTCATCCATGCCACGCCAAACACCGAGAAAATCGCGACCATCCCCGCCTTAAACACCGCCCCGTTTGAAATGGCCGACGCATTCACCTTGCAGGTCATCAGCATGATGGCCCCGGCGATCAGCATCATCATTTGAATGACAAGGTTCATCGACAGGGCCGTCATTTTGCCTTTGATCTCAAACGCCGGACGCAGCTCGGGCAGCGCACCCAGCAGGACCACTACGGCAATCCCGGCGAAGAAGATCCACGTGGACCAGTAGGCCTGTTTCGGGAAGCGCTGATCCATCAACGTCTCCGTTCCTCCATAGATAAACTCCCGCTGTTTCGGATCTTTCAGCTTTTCCTGAAATTCAGGATCGTCTGCGAGGTTTTTCCCGCGGCGTAAGCTCCACAGTGCTGCAATGGCGACGCCAGACAGTGAGGCCGGTACGGAGACGGCCAGAATTTCGAGGATCCCCCACGCGTGGCCGATGCCGTGCTGCGCACCCAGAATCGAGACCAGCGAAACGACGGCCACGGAAACGGGGGAGGCGGTGATCGCCATCTGAGAGGCCACCGAGGCCACCGCCATCGGCCGTTCCGGGCGTATGCCTTTTTTCAGGGCGATATCCGCAATAATGGGAAACATGGTGTAGACGACGTGGCCGGTCCCGCACAGGAAGGTCAACATCCAGGTGGTAAACGGTGCGAGAAGGGTGATGTGCTGGGGATGTTTACGCAGCAGGCGCTCTGCAAACTGCATCATTACATTCAGGCCACCGGCGGTTTGTAGCGTGGCCGCACAGCCGATGACGGCGAGGATCGTGAGCATCACGTCAACCGGCGGTTTACCGGGTTGCAGACCAAAGACAAAACTTAAAATAAACAGGCCGATACCGCTTATCAGCCCCAGGCCCATCCCGCCGAAGCGGGTGCCTATCAGCAGGCAGAGGATAATGACAATAAACTCAATGGTGATCATGATGCTCCCTCGTCAATGAATGTAATTAAATAAATCATTACACGATGTGTGGTTATTCATTGGGAGCAAGATCTGATTTGTTAAATGTCAGCAAAAGCAGGGAGTTGGTACCCACTCCCTGACGGGCTGAGGGATCCCCAGTAATTTGAAAGCAAAAGCGATAACGTTGCCTCAGAATAACTGAAGGCTTTCAGCGATGCCTCGGTCCGGCTGTAAATCGCTGAGGCGTTTCCTGTAGGCCGGGGCGAGGCGCAGGGATGCGCCGAGAGGGCGGGCTTTACAGGGATGTTACCTCCGCCCGTCCCCGATAAGCCGGAAGGAATAAGCCGAAGGCACCGCGAAGCGGCGATTTTCCGCCGGAAGCCCGGGTCGCCAGGGTGGTGGCGACTGAGCCACCCTGGCACGTTCACCGGTCATGTCGTGACAGAGTAGCAAGGAACATAAAGTGAACGGAATGACCACCAGAGCCGTATGTTCCCCCTCACCCCAGCCCTCTCCCTCAAGGGAGAGGGGGCCGTCTGTGCAGGCATTATTTTGTGGGGAACTCTCAGCCCTGACGGGAGCGGGTGAAGGACTTAGTGGTGTTGCACGGTCGCAATGTCGAGAAGATGGCGGTCCGTCTGCTCCAGACAAATCCCCGCGCGTTTCGCATTGCGGATTTCATCTGCGAGCGTCTTCAGCAGCATGCCATCCTGCTGCTGCTCTCTGTCCATATCGCGTAAAAACTTGAGGGTAATGATGTCCTGTTGCGCCTTGGCTTCATCAGCCAGTTTGCTCAGCTTCGCACAGCGTTGCTCATACTCTTCGAGCGTTTTCTGGAACAGATCTTCCAGAGAAGTGTAATTATCTTCAATCGTTTCAAGCTCTTTGACGGTAGGGTTTGCCCCGACAGCTTTCAAAAAGTTAAAGACGCGCATCATGTGCGTGACGTTACTTTGCGCCTGAGTACGAAAGAAGGTGGCAGTGCCGTTGAGGCTTTTTCTGGAACACCACGCGCTCAAATGCAGATGCAGATTGGAAGCATAAAACTCCAGGTTCATCTGGGCATTCAGTTTTTGCATCATCGTTTGGGTAGTCATTCTCATATCCTTATTGACTGCGGGACTTGATGTCCGCTACTTAACCTGACCCGGCAGGTATTGACGATTGAAGGGCAGAAATAGATTTCTGCAAGGTAAAAAAACTCGAAAATTCACTTCCTGTGTTCGATTTAAATAAGCATACGCTTCTCTTCGACTTAAGAAAACTCTTAATTGGGCTGTGTTTACCATACATTACAAATTTAAATATAGCCCAGAATGGAAAGAGGGTTACGAGATTGTGTTTTATATAAACTGTTGATTTTTATGAACATAAAATTAATTTTGCTCATTTTTATCGTTTCAGGAAACGTTCTTTGGCGGGAAATTCTGTAAAAGTGTTAAATCAGAAATAATATCTGCAAATATATCCTGTTGTATCAAATTTGAGCTAAATCAATTTTCACTCAATATACGGTTCTGTGATCGCGACGCAAGATTGCTATCTGATAATCCGAGAAAATGAAACACTGTTTTACATCGTTTAATTCGTTGAGGTTTATGATGGCTAACGTTGCGGTGCTGCTGGCACCCGGTTTTGAAGAAGCAGAAGCGATTATCACGATTGATATTCTGCGGCGTTTACAGATTGAGGTGGAGACGCTGGCCTGCGCGGCGTCCCGTGCGGTAGTGAGTTACCACAATATCCCAATGGTGGCTGACAGTACGTTAACGGAGCGCATTAATACGCTGTATGACGCAGTCGTGTTGCCCGGTGGGCCGCAGGGGAGCGTCAATCTTGCGGCTAACCAGGAGGTGCTCCGCTTTGTTTCCGCCCATGACGAGCAGGGTAAACTTATCTGCCCGATCTGCTCTGCGGCCGTGCGGGTGCTGGGCGGTAACGGGCTACTGAAGGGGCGTCGCTACGTCTGTTCCGGCGATCTCTGGCAGAGCGTTGATGATGGAGTATATGTGGATGGGCCGGTCGTGGTGGATAATAACCTCATCAGCGGCAAGGGGCTGGGGCACGCTTTTGACTTTGCGCTGACGCTCTCTGCTCGTCTGTTGGGTGACGACGCCCCCGTGCGCGATCATGCTGAACACATCTATTACCGCTGGTAATTTTTCTGCCGGGCGCTAAGGCGTCCGGGTTACAGGGATTTCTTAGCTGACCTTATGGATAATCCTGCTTAACACCTTTCCATTTGTAGGACAATTACGTCCTTTTTTATGTCATTTTCCGCTGAATTTATGTACGCAATTACTGTAATTCTGCGGTGTGATGTTGCTCTCTTATGGATGATTAATTTCCCGCTAAAACTATCTCCAGCAATAACGCTTATGACGAGGTAAGCGCTAATGCCTTGTTTTAAGTCCGATTAAATAAGTCGTTCGCCATTATTCCCTACAGATAAGAATGCTAAAGCTGGAGTTTACCATGCACAAATTTACTAAAGCGCTGGCGGCCATCGGCCTGGCTGCCGTTATGTCACAATCCGCTATCGCTGAAAATTTAAAGCTCGGTTTTCTGGTTAAACAGCCTGAAGAGCCGTGGTTCCAGACCGAATGGAAATTTGCTGATAAAGCCGGAAAAGATTTGGGATTTGAGGTAATTAAAATCGCCGTGCCTGACGGCGAGAAAACGCTGAACGCCATTGATAGCCTTGCGGCCAGCGGCGCGAAAGGTTTCGTTATCTGTACGCCGGATCCAAAACTGGGGTCAGCGATTGCCGCGAAAGCGCGCGGTTACGACATGAAAGTGATTGCGGTAGACGATCAGTTCGTAAATGCCAAAGGCAAACCGATGGATACCGTTCCGCTGGTAATGATGGCGGCCACCAAAATCGGTGAGCGTCAGGGCCAGGAGCTTTACAAAGAGATGCAAAAACGCGGCTGGGATGTCAAAGAGACCGCCGTGATGGCCATTACCGCTGACGAGCTGGACACCGCCCGTCGTCGTACCACCGGGTCCATGGACGCGCTGAAAGCGGCTGGCTTCCCGGAAAAACAGATCTACAAAGTCCCGACCAAATCCAACGATATTCCGGGCGCCTTTGATGCGGCGAACTCCATGCTCGTCCAGCATCCGGAAGTGAAGCACTGGCTGGTGGTGGGGATGAACGACAACACCGTACTGGGCGGCGTGCGTGCAACGGAAGGCCAGGGCTTTAAAGCGCCGGACGTGATCGGGATCGGCATCAACGGCGTTGACGCCGTGAGCGAACTGTCAAAAGCGCAGGCGACCGGCTTCTACGGCTCTCTGCTGCCAAGCCCGGATGTCCACGGCTATAAATCCAGCGAAATGCTCTACAACTGGGTGACCAAAGGGGTTGAGCCGCCGAAATTCACTGAAGTGACCGATGTGGTGCTGATCACCCGCGATAACTTCAAAGAGGAGCTGGCGAAAAAAGGACTGGGCGGTAAGTAATACGCTGTGATTGCGCCCCTCACTCACCGTGAGGGGCCAGACGTACACACTACAGGAATCACGGAGTCGTTATGCAACAGTCTGATCCGTATCTCTCTTTCCGCGGCATCGGTAAAACGTTCCCCGGTGTAAACGCGCTGACCGATATCAGCTTCGACTGCTATGCCGGCCAGGTTCACGCCCTGATGGGGGAGAACGGCGCGGGAAAATCCACGCTGCTCAAAATTCTCAGCGGCAACTACACGCCCACCACCGGCACGCTGGCCATTCGCGGCGAAGAGGTGGCCTTTGCCGACACTACGGCAGCGTTAAACGCGGGCGTCGCCATCATCTATCAGGAGCTGCATCTCATTCCTGAAATGACCGTGGCGGAGAACATCTATCTGGGCCAGCTTCCGCATAAAAGCGGCGTGGTCAACCGCTCGCTGCTCAACTATGAAGCGGGCTTGCAGCTCAAGCACCTTGGGCTGGATGTCGATCCGCAAACGCCCCTTAAGTATCTCTCCATCGGCCAGTGGCAGATGGTGGAAATTGCGAAAGCGCTGGCGCGTAACGCCAAAATTATCGCTTTCGATGAGCCAACCAGTTCGCTCTCGGCGCGTGAAATAGAAAATCTCTTTCGCGTGATCCGCGAGCTGCGCAAAGAGGGCCGCATCATTCTGTACGTTTCTCACCGTATGGAAGAGATTTTTGCCTTAAGCGATGCCATTACCGTGTTTAAAGATGGCCGCTACGTGCGCACCTTCACCGATATGCAGCAGGTCAACCATGACCAACTGGTGCAGGCGATGGTCGGACGCGATCTGGGGGACATTTACCACTGGAAACCGCGCGAGTATGGCCCGGAGCGTCTGCGTCTGGATAACGTCAAAGCCCCGGGCGTGCGCACGCCCATTTCACTCTCGGTGCGCAGCGGCGAAATCGTCGGGCTGTTTGGCCTCGTGGGGGCAGGGCGCAGCGAGCTGATGAAAGGGCTGTTTGGCGGGACGCGCATAACCCAGGGCCAGGTTTTCGTCGACGGGAAAAAGGTCGATATTCAGAAGCCTGCGCAGGCGATTAACGCGGGGATTATGCTCTGCCCGGAGGATCGAAAGGCCGAAGGCATTATTCCGGTGCACTCGGTGCGCGACAACATCAACATCTCTGCCCGGCGCAAGTTTATCCGCGCGGGATGCCTGATTAACGACGGCTGGGAGGCGAGCAACGCGGATCACCATATCCGTTCGCTGAACATTAAAACCCCCGGCGCTGAACAGCTGATCATGAACCTGTCCGGCGGCAACCAGCAAAAAGCCATACTGGGGCGCTGGCTGTCGGAAGACATGAAGGTCATTTTGCTGGATGAACCAACCCGCGGTATCGACGTGGGGGCGAAACACGAAATCTATAACGTCATCTATGAACTGGCAAAACGCGGTGTGGCGGTCCTGTTCGCCTCCAGCGATCTGCCCGAGGTGCTGGGCGTCGCCGACCGCATTGTTGTGATGCGTGAAGGTGAAATTGCCGGTGAATTGCTGCATGAACAGGCGAATGAACAACAGGCGTTGAGTCTCGCCATGCCTAAAGTTAGCCAGGCTGTCGCCTGAGTAAGGAGTCAATGATGTCCTCTGTTACTACATCCGGAGCGCCGAAGTCGGCTTTCAGTTTTGGCCGCATCTGGGACCAGTACGGCATGCTGGTGGTCTTTGCTGCCCTGTTCGTCGCCTGCGCGATTTTTGTGCCGAACTTCGCCACGTTCATCAATATGAAGGGGCTGGGGCTGGCTATCTCCATGTCCGGCATGGTGGCCTGCGGAATGCTGTTCTGCCTGGCCTCCGGCGATTTTGACCTGTCGGTCGCCTCGGTGATTGCCTGTGCAGGCGTCACCACTGCCGTGGTGATCAACATGACCGAAAGCCTGTGGATCGGCGTGCTGGCCGGGCTGCTGCTCGGCGTGCTGAGCGGCCTGGTGAACGGGTTTGTCATTGCGCGCCTGAAGATTAACGCCCTGATTACGACGCTGGCGACCATGCAAATCGTGCGCGGTCTGGCCTATATCATCTCCGACGGGAAAGCGGTCGGGATTGAAGACGAGCGTTTCTTCACGCTGGGCTATGCCAACTGGCTGGGTCTGCCTGCGCCAATCTGGCTGACGGTAGGCTGTTTGATCCTGTTTGGATTCCTGCTCAACCGCACCACCTTTGGCCGTAACACGCTGGCGATTGGCGGGAATGAGGAAGCGGCGCGTCTGGCGGGGGTCCCGGTCGTACGGACCAAGATCATTATCTTCGTGCTTTCCGGGCTGGTTTCGGCGGCGGCGGGGATTATTCTGGCGTCGCGTATGACCAGCGGCCAGCCAATGACCTCTATCGGTTATGAGCTGATCGTCATCTCAGCCTGCGTTTTAGGGGGCGTTTCCCTCAAGGGCGGCATCGGAAAAATCTCATATGTGGTGGCGGGGATCCTGATTCTGGGGACTGTAGAGAACGCCATGAACCTGCTTAATATTTCTCCGTTCTCGCAGTACGTCGTACGCGGTCTGATCCTGCTGGCAGCGGTGATCTTCGACCGTTACAAGCAAAAAGCGAAGCGTACCGTCTGATTTATTTTTAGCCATCGATATGCTCAACTATTAACCATAGTTGACCCCCTGACCGGCCCGCCAGTTTTGCTGACGGGCCGGTTGCCAAATGGCGAGCGCCGTCACACTGTCTATACTTACATGGCTGTTTTGTTCACTGTAAGGAGGATTAGGGTGGCTGACTTGTTAACCGCACCGCCTGTACTGCCCGGAAAATTTGCTTTCTTTTTTGACCTCGACGGGACGCTCGCCGGGATTGAACCGCATCCGGATGACGTTGTTGTACCGGACACGGTGTTAGAGAATTTGCAGCAGCTCTCCCGACAGAACGAGGGGGCACTGGCATTGATTTCAGGGCGCTCAATGGCCGAGCTGGACGTGCTCGCCAGTCCTTATCACTTTCCGCTGGCCGGTGTGCACGGAGCGGAGCGCCGCGATATCCATGATCAACTGCATATAGTTTCACTCCCCGACACGCTGATTCAGGCGCTGCATACGCAACTCTCTTCGGCTCTGGCAATGCTTCCCGGTACGGAACTGGAAGCCAAAGGCATGGCCTTTGCGCTGCACTACCGTCAGGCGCCCCATCATGAGGCGGCGATCTTTGCGATAGCAAGAAGCGTGGCGGAAGCCCATCCGGAGCTGGCGTTACAGCCGGGTAAATGTGTGGTCGAGATTAAACCGGCAGGAATTAACAAAGGCGCTGCCATTGCAGCGTTTATGGCGGAAGCGCCGTTTAAAGGGCGTACGCCAGTCTTTTTTGGGGATGACCTGACCGACGAGCCCGGGTTCAGGGTGGTAAACCAGGCCCAGGGCATGTCTGTCAAGGTTGGATCTGGTGAAACCATTGCCGGATGGCGGCTGGAAAATGTCGCCAGCGTCTGGCAGTGGATATCTGACGTCGCTAACCAGCAACAACAACAAATAGCGCAAAACAACGGGAGAAATCATTATGGGTCGCTTAGTCGTCGTCTCTAATCGCATCGCACCGCCGGATGATAAAAAAGCCAGTGCCGGTGGCCTGGCGGTCGGGGTATTAGGTGCCCTCAAAGCCGCGGGCGGTCTCTGGTTTGGCTGGAGCGGGGAAATCAGTAATGAAGAGAAACCGCTAAAAAAGGTGTCACGGGGCAATATCACGTGGGCCTCCTTCGCCCTTAGCGAAAAGGACTACGATGAATATTATTCCGAGTTCTCAAACGCCGTGCTGTGGCCAGCGTTTCACTATCGTCTGGATCTGGTGAAATTCCAGCGCGAATCCTATGAAGGCTACATGCGCGTTAACGCGCTGCTGGCAGATAAACTGCTGCCGCTGATCGAAGAAGACGATATTTTATGGATCCACGATTACCATCTGCTGCCCTTCGCGAGGGAGTTGCGGAAACGGGGTGTGAATAACCGGATTGGCTTCTTCCTGCATATTCCGTTCCCGACCCCGGAGATCTTTACGGCGCTGCCGCAGCACGAAGAGATCCTGGAGGCGCTGTCTGATTACGACCTGCTCGGCTTCCAGACGGAAAATGACAGGCTGGCCTTCCTCGACAGCGTGTCGGGTAAAACCCGGCTGGTCACTCGCGGCGGCAAATCTCACACCGCGTGGGGACGAAATTTCCATACCGAAGTCTACCCGATTGGTATTGAGCCAGACGAAATCGCCGAGCAGGCCTCCGGTCCGCTGCCGCCGAAGCTTGCCCAGCTCAAGGACGAACTCAAGCACGTTAAGAATATCTTTTCGGTTGAACGACTGGATTATTCCAAAGGGTTGCCGGAGCGATTCCTCGCCTATGAAACCCTGCTGGATAAATTCCCGCAGCATCACGGCAAGATCCGCTACACCCAGATAGCGCCGACCTCGCGCGGTGAGGTTCAGGCCTACCAGGATATTCGTCACCAGCTGGAGACCGAAGCAGGGCGCATCAACGGGCGCTATGGTCAGCTCGGCTGGACACCGCTTTTCTATCTGAATCAGCACTTTGAGCGCAAAATCCTGATGAAAGTGTTCCGCTATGCGGACGTCGGGCTGGTCACGCCGCTGCGCGACGGGATGAATCTGGTGGCAAAAGAGTATGTAGCAGCACAAGATCCTGCTGACCCGGGCGTGCTGGTGCTGTCCCAATTTGCCGGTGCGGCAAACGAGTTAACTTCAGCGCTGATTGTGAACCCTTACGATCGCGATGACGTGGCAAATGCCCTGAACCGCGCGTTAACCATGCCGCTTGCGGAACGTATTTCACGTCATTCGGAAATGATGGAGACCATCGTCAAGAATGATATCAACCGCTGGCAGGCGCGTTTTATTGACGATTTGCGCGCGATCCAGCCGCAAAGTCAGGAAGGTGATCTGCAAAAAAAGATCGCGACCTTCCCTAAACTCGCCTGATTTTCTTCGGGGGCATTAATTGCCCCCGAGAGGCACCAGCAGGACATCCACCTGGCTTGACGAAACGATGGATTTTGCCGAGCACGCCGCCCGGGAAAAAAAGCTCTGGTTATGATTTCCGCAAATAACCAGGTCAATATTCTGTTTCCGACAAATGTCGAGAATATGTCCACTTAACTCCCCGGTGGCAATCACCGTCTGATGGACAGGATAGTTTGCCCGCTCAACCAGTTCGCGCAGAAATTGCTGCGTTTCCTCCTGAAGAACCTCACGAATATCTTCCAGCATAGGCGCTGCCAGTTGATTATACATTTCGGGTTCAGCTGCCAGGGTGATCAGACTTACGCGAGCGTTGTTCGGGCGGGCAATGGAAACGGCACGGGCGACGAGTTGATGACTTTCTGGGGAAACTGCAACAGAAACAAGAAGATGGGAGTAACTCATCACACACTCCTTTTATGTCAGAATGACACGTTTCTCAAGCTTTACCGCGAATCTGCCGCTTCTGCAAGAGGTACATGCGACAATAGTGTGAACCTTATCATAATTATTCATTAATTATTCTTATAAGAAGAATAACGAAATGGGGGCGCTAAATGAAAGTAATTAACAACTTAACGTAAATCACACATTTAGCCTTCCGTGCTGTTAAATCGCGTTAACCGATCGTCAACGCAAACGTGATGGTTACCCCTGGAAATTTGTTTCTCGAATCGAAAAGTTAACCTGCTGTTTTTACTTAATTAACTCCGGCTGTTTCCTGACGTTCGCGCCCGTTCAGACGCGGAAAGGCTATGCTTCTTCGACATAGCAATTTTCATACCCGATCCCCTCATCCCTCTGCATGAGTATTCGTTCCATAAGAATATAACCAAGCTTCGGTTGCTCAATAAATAGCCAAATTACAAGTCACGCTGATGGATTTATGGGTTACATTCGCGTAAATTATGTGACGAAGATCACATTTTTTTTAAATTCCAGGGGGGGCTGCATTGTATGTGTCAAAACTGACGAGTAGAGTTTGCGTCGAATTAGGAAAAATCTTAGTTATTTGTAAGAAAAGATAAAATGTGTAACCGACATTTTGGCCATGTTAACCGGTCACGCGCTTTACGACGTACAAACCTAAATTCAACTATGCATTTGGCCTTTTCTTTTTATACCGGGTGATTTCCCGGCGACATCACGGGGTGCGGTCTTTCCGCATAAAAATAATAGTTGGTTATTCGGGATGGGAAAAATGCATACATCCGAGTTGCTAAAACATATTTATGACATCAATTTGTCGTATTTATTGCTCGCGCAGCGTTTGATTAGTCAGGACAAACCGTCAGCGATGTTTCGTCTGGGTGTTAACGAAGAGATGGCAACCATGCTGGGTGGATTAACCCTCCCGCAAATGGTCAAGCTGGCTGAAACCAATCAACTTGTCTGCCAGTTCCGTTTTGATAACCCGCAGACCATTACGCGTCTGACTCAGGAATCCCGCGTGGACGATCTGCAACAGATCCACACCGGTATTCTTCTCTCCACCCGCCTGCTCAACGAAATCAGCCAGCCTGATGACGTAGCCCGGAAGAAAAGGGCTTAACAATGAGCGAAAAAAGCATTGTTCAGGAAGCCCGTGATATCCAGCTGGCGATGGAACTCATCACGCTCGGCGCGCGTTTACAAATGCTGGAAAGCGAGACGCAGCTGAGCCGTGGTCGTCTGATCAAGCTGTACAAAGAATTGCGTGGTAGCCCGCCGCCAAAAGGCATGCTGCCGTTTTCGACTGACTGGTTCATGACCTGGGAGCAGAACATCCATGCTTCCATGTTCTGTAACGCCTGGCAGTACCTGCTTAAAACGGGCTTATGCAGCGGCGTTGATGCCGTGATCAAAGCCTACAAACTTTACCTTGAGCAATGCCCGCAGCAGGAAGAGGGACCCCTGCTGGCGCTGACCCGCGCCTGGACGCTGGTGCGTTTTGTTGAAAGCGGCATGCTTGAATTGTCGCGCTGCAACTGCTGTGACGGCAATTTTATTACCCACGCGCACCAGCCTGCGGGCAGCTTCGCCTGTAGTTTGTGCCAGCCTCCATCCCGAGCCGTAAAAAGACGTAAACTTTCCCGGGATGCTGCCGATATTATTCCACAACTGCTGGATGAACAGATCGAACACGCTGTTTAACCCGAACCTGTGGGCAAGATTCCAGCAGCGGTAAGCGATTACCGCTGCTTTTTTTTACCCTGCGTTCAGGTCTCGCGCTCGAAATGAACGTCCTGCCATAGTCACTAGCGGAAGGATGATGTCGTGCTTATCTTATTAGGTTACCTGGTAGTTCTCGGTACAGTTTTCGGCGGTTACATGATGACCGGCGGGCACCTTGGAGCACTCTATCAACCGGCTGAACTTGTCATCATCGGCGGTGCAGGGGTAGGGGCTTTTATCGTTGGTAACAACGGTAAATCGATCAAGGGCACGCTGAAGGCGATTCCGCTGCTGTTTCGTCGCTCGAAATACACCAAAAGCATGTATATGGATCTGCTGGCGCTGCTCTATCGCCTGATGGCGAAGTCACGTCAGCAGGGGATGTTCTCGCTGGAGCGGGACATCGAAAACCCGAAAGAGAGCGAAATTTTCGCCAGCTACCCGCGTATTCTGGCCGACGCGATGATGCTCGATTTTATCGTCGATTACCTGCGCCTGATCATCAGCGGCAACATGAACACCTTCGAAATTGAAGCCCTGATGGACGAAGAGATCGAAACCCACGAGAGCGAATCCGAAGTCCCGGCCAACAGCCTGGCGCTGGTGGGCGACTCGCTTCCGGCGTTCGGCATCGTGGCGGCGGTCATGGGCGTGGTGCATGCCCTGGCCTCGGCGGATCGCCCGGCGGCTGAGCTGGGGGCGCTGATTGCCCACGCGATGGTGGGGACGTTCCTCGGTATTTTACTGGCCTACGGCTTTATCTCCCCGCTGGCGAGCGTGCTGCGCCAGAAGAGCGCCGAAACCACCAAAATGATGCAGTGTGTGAAGATTACGCTGCTCTCTAACCTCAACGGTTATGCCCCGCCGATCGCCGTCGAATTTGGTCGTAAGACGCTCTACTCCAGCGAACGTCCGTCGTTTATCGAACTGGAAGAGCACGTGCGCGCGGTGAAAAACCCCAACCAACAGACGACAACTGAGGACGCATGAAAAACCAGTCCCATCCGATCGTCATCGTAAAAAAGCGCAAGCATAAGGGGCACGGTCACGGTTCTCATGGCTCCTGGAAGATCGCGTACGCCGACTTTATGACCGCCATGATGGCCTTCTTCCTGGTGATGTGGCTGATCTCCATCTCCAGTCCGAAGGAGCTTATCCAGATTGCGGAATATTTCAGGACGCCGCTGGCGACGGCGGTCACCGGCGGGCCGCGCATTTCGAACAGCGACAGCCCGATCCCCGGCGGCGGTGACGATTACACCCAGCAGCAGGGCGAAGTGAAAAAACAGCCGAACATCGACGAGCTGAAAAAACGGATGGAGCAGGCGCGCCTGAAAAAACTGCGCGGTGACCTGGATCAGCTGATTGAAGCGGACCCTAAGCTGCGCGCGCTGCGTCCGCATCTGAAAATTGACCTGGTGCAGGAAGGGCTGCGTATTCAGATCATCGACAGCCAGAACCGGCCGATGTTCAAAACCGGCAGCGCCGACGTGGAGCCTTACATGCGCGATATTCTGCGTGCGATTGCACCGGTGCTGAACGGTATTCCTAACCGCATTAGCCTGTCCGGACACACGGATGATTTCCCGTACGCCACGGGAGAGAAGGGATACAGCAACTGGGAGCTTTCTGCCGATCGCGCCAACGCCTCGCGTCGCGAGCTGGTGGCGGGTGGGCTTGATGATGGCAAGGTTCTGCGCGTGGTCGGCATGGCTGCAACCATGCGCCTGACCGACCGCGGACCGGATGACGCCATCAACCGTCGTATCAGTCTTTTAGTGCTGAACCAGCAGGCGGAGCAGGCCATCCTGCATGAAAACGCCGAAAGTCAGAATGAGTCACTGGACGATTTAAAACAGCCTGGGGCCGTCCCTTCGGCTGCCGTTCCAACATCGCCACCAGCCAATCCGAGGTGATAGCGTGAGCATGGATATTACCGATTTTTACCAGACATTTTTTGATGAAGCCGACGAATTGTTGGCCGATATGGAGCAACATTTGCTGGATCTGGTGCCCGAGGCACCGGACTCAGAACAGCTCAATGCCATCTTCCGTGCGGCGCATTCCATTAAAGGCGGAGCCGGAACGTTTGGATTTACCATTTTGCAGGAAACCACCCATTTAATGGAAAACCTGCTGGATGAAGCACGACGCGGTGAGATGCAGCTCAATACCGACATTATCAACCTGTTTTTGGAAACGAAAGATATTATGCAGGAACAGCTCGACGCCTATAAAAGTTCGGCAGAGCCTGATGCCGCCAGCTTTGAATACATCTGCAACGCGCTGCGTCAGTTAGCGCTGGAAGCCAAAGGTGAGGCGTCTGCGCCTGCTGTCCCTGCGGCAAAACTGAGCGTTGTTGACGCCGTGGCCGAACCCGATACGGCGCCTGACGCGCCCGCAGGAAAACTGCGCGTGGTGCTGTCACGTCTGAAAGAGAACGAGGTCAACCTGCTGGAAGAGGAGCTGGGGAACCTGGCGACGCTCAGCAACGTGGTGAAGGGCAAAGACAGCCTGGCCGCGACGCTCGACGGCGGGATCGGCCAGGATGACATCGTGGCGGTGCTCTGCTTCGTCATTGAAGCGGATCAGATTGCGTTTGAAACCGAGGCGGCGGCCGTTGAAGCGCCAGCTCCGGCAGAGAATATCCCTGCGGTAGTTGCCGCTGCCCCGGCCCTGAAAGCCGTGCCAAAAGAGACGGCTGCCCCGGCCCGTGGTGAAAAACCGGCGGCGCGTTCCAGCGAGTCCACGAGCATTCGCGTGGCGGTGGAGAAAGTGGATCAGCTGATCAACCTGGTGGGTGAACTGGTGATCACCCAGTCGATGCTGGCCCAGCGCTCCAACGAGCTGGACCCGGTGACCCACGGCGATCTCATCACCAGCATGGGCCAGTTACAACGTAACGCCCGCGATTTGCAGGAATCGGTGATGTCCATCCGCATGATGCCGATGGAATATGTCTTCAGCCGCTTCCCGCGCCTGGTGCGCGACCTGGCCGGCAAGCTCAACAAACAGATCGAACTCACGCTGATGGGCAGCTCCACCGAGCTGGACAAGAGCCTGATTGAACGCATTATCGACCCGTTAACGCACCTGGTGCGTAACAGCCTCGACCACGGCATCGAGCTGCCGGAAAACCGCGTGGCAGCCGGAAAATCGCCCGTGGGCAACTTGATCCTGTCAGCGGAACATCAGGGCGGCAACATCTGCATCGAAGTGACCGATGACGGCGCGGGCCTGAACCGCGAACGCATTCTGGCGAAGGCGATCTCGCAGGGAATGGCGGTCAACGAAAACATGACCGACGAAGAAGTGGGCATGCTGATTTTTGCCCCGGGCTTCTCAACCGCAGAGCAGGTCACCGACGTTTCCGGCCGCGGCGTGGGCATGGACGTGGTGAAACGTAACATTCAGGAGATGGGCGGTCACGTTGAGATCCAGTCTAAGCAGGGCGCGGGCACCACGATTCGCATCCTGCTGCCGCTGACGCTGGCCATTCTTGACGGCATGTCCGTTAAAGTGGCGGACGAAGTCTTTATTCTGCCGCTGAACGCGGTGATGGAGTCCCTCCAGCCGCGTGAAGAAGATCTGCATCCGCTGGCGGGCGGCGAGCGCGTGCTCGAAGTGCGCGGCGAGTACCTGCCGCTGGTGGAACTGTGGAAAGTGTTTGAAGTGGACGGGGCAAAAACCGAGGCCACGCAGGGTATCGTTGTGATCCTGCAAAGCGCCGGACGCCGCTACGCGCTGCTGGTCGATCAGCTGATTGGTCAGCATCAGGTGGTGGTTAAGAACCTGGAAAGTAACTACCGCAAAGTGCCGGGGATCTCTGCTGCCACCATCCTGGGTGATGGTAGCGTCGCGCTGATCGTCGATGTATCGGCACTTCAGGGATTAAATCGTGAACAACGTGTGGCGAACACAGCCGCCTGATTAAGTAAAAGGTAATAACATGACCGGTATGAGTAACGTAACGAAACTGGCGGGCGAGCCATCTGGACAGGAATTCCTGGTTTTCACTTTAGGGGATGAAGAGTACGGTATCGACATCCTGAAAGTGCAGGAAATTCGCGGTTACGACCAGGTAACGCGCATTGCGAACACGCCAGCGTTTATCAAGGGTGTGACCAACCTGCGCGGTGTGATTGTGCCTATCGTGGACCTGCGCGTGAAGTTTAGCCAGGGCGATGTGGAGTACAACGATAACACGGTGGTGATCGTCCTGAATCTGGGGCAGCGCGTGGTGGGGATCGTGGTGGATGGCGTGTCTGATGTACTGTCGCTGACCGCCGATCAAATCCGTCCTGCGCCGGAGTTTGCGGTCACGCTGTCGACGGAATACCTGACGGGGCTGGGTGCGCTCGGCGAGCGTATGCTGATTCTGGTGAATATTGAGAAGCTGCTGAACAGCGAAGAGATGGCGCTGCTGGATATCGCGGCGAATCATGTAGCATAAAACAAAGCCGGGTGGCGGCTTCGCCTTACCCGGCCTACAAATGGCTCGAACACGTAGGCCGGGTAAGCGTCAGCGCCACCCGGCTCTTTTGTATCCTTACGCCTCCTGCTCCACCAGCGCTGCTTCCGCTTCCCGCGCCCCTTCATTCTGCGACAGCATCGCCGTCGCAATCCCGTTCCCCAGCACATTAATGGCGGACCGTCCCATATCCAGGAAATGGTCAATCCCCATCAGGAGCAGGATCCCGGCCACCGGAATGTTAAAGCTCGGAATGGTTGCCGCCAGCACCACCAGCGACGAGCGCGGTACGCCCGCAATGCCCTTTGAGGCCAGCATCAGCGTTAACATCAGCACCGTCACCTCGGTGAAACTCAGGTGAATGTTGTACGCCTGGGCGATAAACATCGAGGCGAACGAGCAGTACACCATAGAGCCGACCAGGTTAAACGAGTAGCCAATCGGCAGGACGAAAGAGGCGATATTACGTGAACAGCCGAAGCGCGCTAACTGCTCCAGCGTTTTCGGGTATGCCGCTTCTGAGCTGCTGGTGGTAAACGCGACCAGCACCGGATCTTTCAGCATCGCCACCAGACGGAAAATCTCTTTTTTCAGCACCATGTAACCTACCGCCAGCAATACCAGACAGGTCAGAAGGATCGCCACATAGTAACCGCCAATAAACGAGGCATAGTTCAGCAAAATGCCCAGACCCTGAGTGGCAATCACGGACGAAATCGCGGCAAAAATGGCCAGCGGCGCAACGTACATCACGTAGCCCGTCACTTTCAGCATAATGTGGGAGACTACATCCAGCGCCGCCACCAGCGGGGCGTTGAATTTCTGACCTAATGACGCGCCGCCGATGCCGAAGAACATCGAGAAGACCACAATTTGCAGGATCTCATTGTTCGCCATCGCGCCGGCAATGCTGGTTGGAATGGTGTGTGACAGGAAGGCTTTCAGCGACATCCCGCTAACGGCCAGGCCGGTATCAACTGTCTCGGTCGGAATGCTCAGGTTCAGACCGCTGCCGGGTTGTTCAAGGGTGACAATAAACAGCCCCACCAGAATGGAAAGCACGGATGAGCTGATAAACCACACCATCGCTTTACCCCCGACGCGCCCAATCGTCGACGTTTCACCCAGCTTCATAATGCCCACCGTCAGGGTGCTGAACACCAGCGGGGCAATCACCATCTTAATCAGCCGCAGGAAAATATCGGTCAGCAGGGTGATGTTCTCCGACCAGGCCTGTATCGCGTTGGGCGAAGCATACTCATGGATCGCCGCACCTGAAAGAATGCCCGCCAGCATGAAAATCACGATGAAGAGCGTGAGTTTGTTTGCACTTGCCACAAAAAGATCCTCTATGCGCTAAAAGAGTTTCCTGCGTCAATGCATACAAAATTTTTATTTAAGCGCAGGAAAATATTCGGGGCATAAATTGAAGTAAAGCTGCGTGAGTTACAACTTGTTTTTAATTTTTATGAAATTCGTTGTTTTTACTATGACGATATATTGTGATGTGGATCACATTACAGGCGATATATCCTCAAATTAAGCAAGAATAATGCCCGTTTTATTTTGCTAACTCTTTGTAATATTTGTTAATAGTGTGTTAATTAAAGGGCGGGTGTCTCCTCTCCGTTGAAAGTGGTTGAAGCGTGAACCATAAACTAAATTCTCAGTAACCGCGCCGGGGAATGTTTAAGCGGGGCTAACATATTGAACAGTATGAATAAAATAGGGCAAGCGAACCATTATTTCTTCTGGAGGGTGGTAAATGAAAAGAAAACTTCTTTTTATCTGCGCGGGTACACTGCTGTCGGCGGCGACTGTCGGTCAGGCGCTGGCAGTCACCAGTAGCGGTACTATCGGGGCGACGCTGACGCTGACGAACGGTTGTTTGATCAACGGCTCGCCAACGCAAAATGGCATTAACTTCGGGACACTCGATTTCGGGACCCATCCTGCGACATTCTCCACCCTGACAACCCAGTTAACCGGGGCCAGCGGCGGAAACACCTTTACCATTCAATGTACCACTGCCAGTTACACGGTGGCGATCACCGGCAACACCAACGCGACCGCACCCGGAACCGTTGTCGGCACCCCTGGCACACCCGCCCGCTATCTGGTGAACACCGCCAATGCGGCACAGGGCGTGGCATACAGCCTCTATAGCGACAGCGGGTACAACAACGTGATCGCTAACAACGCCGCGTTGCCCGTAGCTTCCACGGCGGGCGGGGTGAACAGCTATACCCTCTACGGGCGCATAACGGGCGGCGGCAATAGCGTAACGGTTGTACCGGGAACCTATACCGACACGATTAACGTCAGCGTCACCTACTGATTCAGCCATGAAGGCATTGTGTTTATGTCTGCGCGAAAGCGCAGAGGGCGTCGTGCACCCTTTTTTGGCTCTGATCGTCGCGCTGATGATGATCTGCGACGCCGGGGCGGTGACCTCCCAGTCCTTCAGGGTGAGCGCGACGGTAGTACCAGGGTGCTCAGTGAGTACCGGCACGGGCGGGCGCTTTGGGACGCTGGATTTTGGAACCCGCAATGGCGTGGACAACACGCCGGTCAGCACCAGCTTTGTCGCCGACGGCGCGTTGTCCATCGCCTGCACGCCGGGCGTGGCGCTGAGCATGAGCATTGACGGCGGCCAGAATTACAGCTCGGTGCGACGGATGACGCGTTCAGGCGGGACCGAAGTTGTTGGTTACCGGCTCTATAGCAGCAGCTCTCTGGCGGCGAACAGTGAAATTGGGGTTAACCAGGCCATACCGATTACCTATACCAACAGCAATAACATCGCGCTGCCTCTTTTTGGCGTCGCGCTCCTGACGGGGTTTAGCCTGCCGGGAACATATTCAGATCAACTCACCGTGACCTTGTCATGGTAGGAAAGGGAGAACATCGATGAAGCCATTTTTCAGGCGATCGGGCCTGGTGGGTCTGTTGGGGGCAACGGCTCTGGCAGCGGGCCAGGCGCAGGCAGCGGCAACCATTCTTCTGTGGCCCATCGATCCGTGGCTGTCGGCAGAGGCCAGAGCAACTGAATTGTGGATCCAGAATCAGGGCAACAGCGCCACGACAATGCAGGTGCGTATTGTGCGCTGGAAGCAGGAGGGAGGATATGAGCGATACACCGCCCAGCAGGATGTGGTTGCCAGCCCGCCGATCGTGACCATCGCCAAAGGCAGTAAACAGCTTATTCGCCTCATCAAGCAGGGGACGATCCCGTCGGGGGTTGAGCAGGCTTACCGCATTATTGTGGATGAAATTCCCCAGCCGGATACCAAAGCGGAACCGTCCATGGGCCTCAAACTGCAAATGCGCTATTCGATTCCTTTATTTGTTTATGGGCAGGGGATCCCCACCCTCAACGAAGGGGCGCACCACGCGCTGGCGAACACGCAACAGCTGAGCTGGCGGGTCGTTCAGGAGGGGGGGAAACCCGCGTTTCAGGTCCGTAATCAGGGGGATGTTCACGTCCGGCTCAGCCAGGTTGCGGTTGAGCAGGGCGGGCAAAAACGCACGGTTGCCGAGGGGCTGCTGGGTTATGTGCTGCCAGGCAGCACCCGAAGCTGGCCGCTTCCGGCAGGGATTTATCAGCCGAACCGGATGAGCGCGCAAATTAATGCCAGGGATACGCAATGGCAATCGACGCCCGTCAACTGAAACCGGCGATCATGATCCTGCTTTGCGTCAGTACCAGCGCCTTTGCCGAAACCGGCGACGACAGTTTACCGCCGCCGCCGGATGCACGGACGATGAACGGCGAAGCAGTATTCCAGCTCGCCCTGGTGCTGAACCACTATGACACGGGTCTGGTGGTGCCGGTGACGCAGCGTGAGGGCGCCTGGTTTATTTCGGGCGCGGATTTGCTCCGCGCCGGGCTGCCGCCCGCGCATGTGCCAGCCGGTGAGGTGAATCTCTCGACGCTTACGTCGGTACGCGCAGAGTACGACAGCACGGCCCAGCGCCTGTTGCTGACGGTCCCCCGGGACTGGGTCGCGGCGCGGATCACGCCGTTCAGCGAACAGAGCACGCAAAGCAAGCCGCACTATGGCCGCGGCGCGCTGCTCAATTACGACGTTTATACCAACCATTCCGAACACACGGGCGGTCAGGCATCGGTCTGGCACGAGTTCCGCTATTTCAATGAGGATTATTCATTTTCATCGACGGGTTACGCCCGGCAGAATTTCACCGGTAACAGCGGACAGCAGGAAGGGTACGTGCGTTATGACTCTACGTTACTGATCACCAACGAAGAGGATGCCACCACCTGGTCCGCCGGGGACGTCATCAGCGATGCGCTGAGCTGGAGCACCAGCGTGCGCATGGGCGGGATCAGCTACGGGCGCGACTTCTCCCTGCGTCCGGATCTGGTGACCTGGCCGCTGCCCGCGTTTTCCGGCGAGGCGGCCGTCCCGACCTCGGTCGATCTCTTTATTAATGGCTACCGTTCCGGCTCCACCCGCCTTCAGCCGGGGCCGTTTACCCTCACCAATCTGCCGTATATCAACGGTGCCGGGGATGCGGTACTGGTTACCACGGATGCGCTGGGACGTCAGGTGAGTACCACGTTGCCGTTTTATGTCAGCAGCGATCTGCTTAAGCAGGGGTTAAGCGACGGCGCCGTGACGCTGGGCAGCCTGCGGCGTAACTACGGTATTGAGAATTTTGACTATGGCCCGGCGGCGGGCAGCGGATCGTACCGCTACGGGGTGACCGACTGGCTGACGCTGGAGGGGCATGCGGAAGGGGCGGAGTCGCTGGCGCTTGGCGGCGCGGGCACGGTGCTGAAGCTTGGGCGTTTTGGCGTGGTCAATACCTCGTGGACCCAAAGCCGCATGCGCGGCGATAGCGGCGGCCAGATAAACTGGGGCTATCAGTACAACACCAGCGAGTTTAGCGTAGCGACCCAGCATACCCGGCGCGACCGTGGCTTCGGCAACCTCGCTCTGTACGATCAGCCCACCGTTTATGATGAAAATGATAACCCCGTTGCCAGCCTGAGCCGCAATACCGACCAGTATTCCTTAACCTTTAACCTCGGCGGTTACGGCAATATCGGTGCGGCGTGGATCGGGGTTGAGAGTTTTGACAGTCAGAAAACTGAGCTGCTCAACCTCTCCTGGAGCCGTAATCTGTGGGGCTCAAGCATTATTTATCTGGCTGCCAGCCGTGACCAGCAGCGGGGCGACTGGACGGTTGCGCTGTCGTTGCAGGTTCCCCTCGGCGAACGTGACAGCGCCGCCGTCACCTTTGAAAACACTCCTGACGCAGGCAGCACTCAACGCATTAACTACAACCACTCGATGCCTTCAGACGGCGGCTTTAGCTGGAACATGGCCTGGGCCAACCAGTCGCGGTCGAGTAACTATCAGCAGGCCACGCTCGGCTGGCGGAATAACAACGTGGAGCTACAGGGCGGCGGCTACGGTGAGAAGGGCATGATGACCTGGTGGGGCGAGGCGATGGGCTCTGTCGTGCTGATGGACGGTGAGCTGTTTGCGGCGAACAAAATCAACGATGCGTTTGTGGTGATCAGCACCGACGGACATCCGGATGTTCCCGTCAGCTACGAAAACCAGCCGGTCGGAAAAACCAATAACAAAGGCTATCTGCTGGTGAGCGGCGTTTCCGCCTATTACCCGGCAAGTTACCGCATCGATACCCTGAACTTACCCGCGGATACCCGGCTGAAAGAGACCGAGCGTCGGGTGGCGATTCGTCGGCATAACGGTTATCTGGTGGATTTCCCGATGGAGCAGGAGCGGGTTGCCAGCGTGATCCTGCACGATGCGCAGGGCAATGCGATCCCGGTGGGAAGCCAGGTCAGACGCGCATCCCGCAGCAGCGCGGTTGTCGGCTACGACGGCCTCGCCTGGCTGGAAAACCTCAACGATGTGAATCCGCTCGAGGTCATCACCCCGGAGGGTAAACGCTGTACGGCAACGCTGACCGTTGGCGCAAACCCTGAACATAAGCTGCAAACCTACGGTCCGCTGACCTGTCGGGAGGCGCCGTGAGACGCCTGTTAATCGCGCTGCTGTTGCTATTTTCTGGCGGCAGCTGGGCGGCCTGTACCGTCAGTACGGTGAATGCCTCGTTTGGCAGCGTCACCTCGTTCGCACTCAGCGGTACCGGGGAAGTGGAAACGACGGGCACGCTGGTGGTGACCTGCGATACCGTTCTCAACCTGTTAACCAACGACTCGGTGACGCTGAATTACACTTCGGCATCCGTCTTCGCGAATAGCCGGGCGACCATGAAGCGTACGGACAACGCGGCTATTACCGATGTCATCCCTGCGCGGCTGTGCGGGGCGTCCGGCTGCGGCGGAAACAGTGAAATACAAATCAGCAAAGCCTATACCTGGAGCGGAAACACGCTGCTCGGGCTGCTGGGTTCAAGGCGCTACAACATTCCCCTTTATTTCCGGACCGTAATGGGGCAGAACGTCACCGCCGGGCCGTATCAGGTGTTGTTAACGTTCAGCATTAACTACAACGTGTGCGCCGTTGGCGCGGTCGGAGCGTGCCTGTCCCCGCAAACCGGCACGGCAACCACCTCGATCCTCCTTAACATGACCGTCACCAACGATTGCAGCACCATGACCACGCCGGACGCGAATTTTAACAGCGCGCCGCTGGTGCAAAATTTTCCTACCGTTTCACAGTCGGTCGCCGTCACCTGCACCAAGGGCATCACCTACACCATAGGCATTAATAATGGGGCAAACGCCCTGAACAACGTGCGTCGTATGGTCAGCGGCAGCAACTTCATGAGTTACGACATCTATAAAGAGGCGACCAGCAACCGCTGGGGCGGCAGCGGCAGCGAGCGCTGGGCCAGCGCCAGCTCATCGCAGGTCAGTACGGTCGGGCTTTTACGTACCTACAACTACACCGCCAAAGTTTTGACCAGCCAGGCCACGCCGCCTGCCGGAACCTACACCGACACGCTGATTGTCGACGTCGCATTCTGACTCCCGCGCTTTTCCCTTTCGCAAATGTAAAGTTCCTGAGGCCTGTGCCGATAACACCGTTAATAAATCTATGAGAAGGTGTTGTATGTTGAACCGTATCCGCGTTGTCACAATGCTTATGATGGTGCTGGTCATTTTCGCACTTCTTCAGCTTATTTCTGGCGGCCTCTTTTTCTCGTCGTTAAAACAGAACCAGGACAGCTTCGCGGCATCGAACGATTTGCGAATGCAGCAAAGCGAACTGACCACGACCTGGGATCTGATGTTGCAGACGCGTATCAACCTGAGCCGCTCGTCTGCCCGCATGATGATGGACCCGAATAACCAACAGAGCAGCGCAAAAACGGAACTGCTGAAGAATGCGCGCGCCACGCTGGCAGACGCGGCGAAACATTACGACGCCTTCAAAAAAATCGCCCCTCAGCCGGCAATGGCGCAGGCGAGCGCGAACATAGATGAAAAATATCAGGCCTACTTCGCTGGCCTCACGGAGCTGGTGCAGTTTCTGGAGCAGGGCAATATGGACGCCTATTTCGCGCAGCCGACCCAGGGAATGCAGAACGCCCTCGGCGCGGCGCTCGGCGAGTACGCCAAAGCCAGCGGCGAGCTTTATCACTCCGCCTTTACGCAAAGCCAGAACGACTACCGTTTCGCGAAATGGCAGATGGCGGTTCTCGCCCTCGCGCTGGTCATCGTGCTGGTGGCGGTGTGGTACGGCATTCGTCATATCCTGCTTAACCCGCTTGGTCGCGTCATTGCCCATATCCGTGATATTGGTCGGGGCGATCTCACGAAAACGCTGACCGTTTCTGGCCGCAATGAGATCACCGAGCTGGCAACCAGCGTCGACCATATGCAGCGTTCGCTGATTGATACCGTCGCCAACGTGCGCGAGGGGGCGGATGCCATCTATACCGGCACGAGTGAAATCGCGATGGGCAACAACGATCTCTCGTCCCGTACCGAACAGCAGGCGTCCGCTCTGGAAGAGACGGCGGCCAGCATGGAGCAGCTCACCGCGACCGTGAAGCAGAATGCCGACAACGCCCGCCAGGCGTCGCAGCTTGCAGAAAGCGCGTCCGACACCGCCCAGCGCGGGGGGCGGGTGGTCGACGGCGTGGTGAAAACCATGCATGACATTGCAGACAGCTCGAAGAAAATCGCCGACATCATCAGCGTTATCGACGGTATCGCCTTCCAGACCAACATCCTGGCGCTCAACGCGGCCGTTGAAGCGGCGCGTGCGGGTGAGCAGGGGCGCGGGTTTGCCGTGGTCGCTGGCGAAGTGCGTAACCTCGCCAGCCGCAGTGCCAATGCGGCGAAAGAGATCAAAGCCCTGATTGAAGACTCTGTTTCACGCGTGGATACCGGCTCGGTGCTGGTGGAAAGTGCGGGTGAAACCATGAATGACATCGTGAATGCCGTGACGCGCGTGACGGACATCATGGGTGAAATCGCCTCTGCATCGGATGAGCAGAGTCGTGGTATTGACCAGGTCGCCCTGGCGGTATCGGAAATGGATCGTGTGACGCAGCAAAACGCCGCCCTGGTGCAGGAGTCCGCTGCTGCGGCCGCTGCGCTGGAGGACCAGGCGAGCCGCCTGAAAATGGCCGTCTCAGCGTTCCGTCTTACTTCAAAAACGACAAATACGGTCAGCTCGCGGTCGGCGTACAGCGAAGCAATCCCGGCGCCCGTGACAACACGTACGCGCGCAGCGGTGACCGGACAAGATGAAAACTGGGAAACATTTTGACTGACAATTAAACCGCGGCTGCTTGCTGCTTGATGGGAGCGTGGATGTTAAATCGTATTCGTATCTCGACCACACTGTTTTTGATTCTGATCCTGTGTGGGGTTTTGCAGGTTGGCAGTAACGGGTTGTCTTTCTGGGCGTTTCGCGATGGCTATCAGAATTTGCAGGAAGTTGAGACGAGTAATCAGCAGCGCTCCGCACTGGCACAAACGCGTGCCGTGCTGTTGCAGGCAAGCACTGCGCTGAACAAGGCAGGGACGTTAACCGCGCTGAGCTATCCGCCGGAGGATATTAAGGCGCTGATGGTCGTGGCCCGCAGCAGCCTGAAGCAGGCCGACGCGCAGTTTAAGGCCTTTACGGCGCAGGAGGCGGTCAGTGAGAAAGAGAAAGCGCTGAAAGTCGCCATGAAAAAGACCTTTGATGTGTGGTACGGCGATCTCGACCATCAGGCGACGTGGCTGGAGAACAACCAGCTTTCAGATTTCCTGACCGCGCCGGTACAGGCGTCTCAGGCGGCATTTGACGGCAGCTTTAACGCATGGCAGCAGGATATTAACCAGTTTGTGGCGCGTGCCGGTGCGGACAGCCGTACCAGCTACCGCATGTCAGGGGCGATTTTCCTGACCATGGTGATCCTGGCCGCCCTGCTGACCGGCGGCTCGCTGTGGTGGTCGCGCAAAATGATCGTCCAGCCGCTGGCCATCGTCAGCAGCCACTTCGACAGTATGGCGAAGGGCGACCTGGCGCGTCCGGTGGCCGTGTATGGCAGGAATGAAATATCAGCGATTTTCGCCAGCCTGAAGGCGATGCAGGGGTCGCTGCGGGAAACGGTAAGCAACGTTCGCCAGGGCAGTTACGCCATGCATACCGGGATCTCCGAGATTGCGGCAGGCAATAACGATCTCTCATCCCGCACCGAACAGCAGGCGGCATCGTTGGCGCAGACGGCGGCCAGCATGGAGCAACTGACCGCGACGGTAAGCCAGAACGCCGATAACGCGCGTCAGGCGTCCGACTTGTCAAAACAGGCGGCGATGACGGCGAAACGTGGGGGCGATCAGGCTTCTCATGTCGCCAGTACGATGCAGGAGATTGCCGCCAGCTCGCAGAAAATTGGGGACATTATCAGTGTCATCGACGGGATCGCGTTCCAGACCAATATCCTGGCGCTGAACGCGGCCGTTGAAGCGGCGCGTGCCGGGGAGCAGGGGCGCGGGTTTGCGGTGGTTGCCGGTGAAGTCCGTAACCTCGCCAGCCGCAGCGCCAATGCGGCGAAAGAGATCAAAGGGCTGATAGAAGAGTCGGTCTCCCGCGTTCAGCAGGGCTCCGCGCTGGTGGATACCGCCGCGCAGACCATGCACGAGATTGTCACCTCCGTGACGCGGGTTAACGACATTATGGGCGAGATTGCCTCGGCGTCTGATGAACAACGCCGTGGTATTGAGCAGGTGGCGCAGGCCGTTACACAGATGGATCAGGTGACGCAGCAGAACGCCTCACTGGTGGAAGAGGCGGCGGCTGCGACCGATCAGCTGGCAAACCAGGCGGATCACCTTACCGGGTTAGTCGCCGTATTTAATGTGAAAGAGTACGTTGAAGCAGTAACAGAAGTCGGACGGTCACAGGCCGTGCCCGTTGTATCCTGAATGTGATTGAGAAGGCGCTATGACATCACCCATGCCCTCAGGGCAAACGTCATTATTGTTGCAGATGACACAGCGCCTCGCGCTGTCCGACGCGCATTTTCGTCGGATATGTCAGTTAATCTACCAGCGTGCGGGGATCGTGCTTGCGGACCATAAGCGAGACATGGTCTACAACCGGCTGGTGCGGCGCTTGCGTACGCTGGGGCTGGACGATTTTGGCCGCTATCTGAGCATGCTCGAAGCGAATCAGAACAGCGCCGAATGGCAGGCATTTATCAACTCATTAACCACCAACCTGACCGCGTTTTTCCGCGAGGCGCATCACTTCCCGGTGCTGGCGGAACACGCCCGTCGCCGTAGCGGAGAGTATCGCGTCTGGAGCGCGGCGGCCTCTACCGGGGAAGAGCCCTACTCGCTGGCCATCACCCTGGCGGACACCCTGGGCATGGCGCCGGGCCGCTGGAAAGTGTACGCCAGCGACATCGACACCGAGGTGCTGGAAAAAGCCCGTAACGGCGTTTATCGCCAGGATGAGCTGAAAACGCTGTCTCCCCAGCAGCTACAGCGTTACTTCATGCGCGGTACCGGACCGCATGAAGGACTGGTGCGCGTACGCCAGGAGCTGGCGAACTG
The DNA here is from genome assembly GCF_048283985.1 of Enterobacter cloacae complex sp. 6730903. Taxonomy (NCBI): domain Bacteria; kingdom Pseudomonadati; phylum Pseudomonadota; class Gammaproteobacteria; order Enterobacterales; family Enterobacteriaceae; genus Enterobacter; species Enterobacter cloacae complex sp. 6730903. The sequence goes on from NZ_JBLVXX010000031.1 coordinate 30,927, forward strand.
TGTGGAATTTGCCCCCGTTAATTTACTGGATAAGCAGTACAACGTGCCGGGGCCATTCGACGCCATTTTTTGCCGTAACGTGATGATCTATTTTGATAAAACGACGCAACAGGACATCCTGCGTCGCTTTGTTCCGTTGCTCAAGCCTGACGGTTTACTGTTTGCCGGGCACTCGGAAAACTTCAGCAACCTCGTGCGTGAGTTTAGCCTGCGTGGGCAAACGGTATATGCGCTGAGTAAGGAAAAAGCATGAGTAAAATCAGGGTATTGTCTGTCGATGATTCGGCGCTGATGCGTCAGATCATGACCGAAATCATCAATAGCCACAGCGATATGGAGATGGTGGCGACAGCGCCCGATCCGCTGGTCGCGCGGGATTTAATCAAAAAATATAACCCCGACGTGCTGACGCTGGATGTTGAAATGCCGCGCATGGATGGCATCGATTTCCTGGAAAAATTAATGCGCCTGCGCCCGATGCCGGTGGTGATGGTGTCATCTCTGACCGGTAAAGGTTCAGAAATCACCCTGCGCGCGCTGGAGCTGGGGGCGGTAGATTTTGTCACCAAGCCGCAGCTCGGCATTCGCGAGGGGATGCTGGCGTACAGCGAGATGATCGCCGAGAAGATCCGCACCGCGTCCCGGGCGAAGCTTGCCGCGCATAAACCGACGGCAGCCCCGGCAACCCTGAAGGCGGGGCCGTTACTCAGCTCGGAAAAGTTGCTGGTCATTGGCGCATCAACCGGAGGAACAGAGGCAATTCGCCATGTACTCCAGCCATTGCCGCTCTCAAGCCCGGGTATTCTGATCACGCAACATATGCCGCCGGGCTTTACCCGCTCGTTCGCGGAGCGCCTGAATAAGCTGTGCCAGATTAGCGTGAAAGAGGCGGAAGACGGCGAGCGCGTACTGCCAGGTCACGCCTATATCGCCCCGGGTGACAAGCACATGGAGCTGGCGCGCAGCGGGGCGAACTATCAAATCAAAATTCATGACGGGCCGCCGATTAACCGGCACCGTCCGTCGGTGGATGTGCTGTTTCATTCGGTGGCGAAACATGCGGGGCGCAACGCCGTTGGGGTGATCCTGACGGGGATGGGCAACGACGGCGCCGCCGGAATGCTTGCGATGCACCAGGCTGGCGCCTGGACGATTGCGCAGAATGAAGCAAGTTGTGTGGTGTTCGGCATGCCGCGCGAGGCCATCAATATGGGTGGCGTAAGCGAAGTGGTCGATCTTAGCCAGGTAAGCCAGCAGATGCTGGCGAAAATCAGTGCCGGACAGGCAATACGTATTTGACTCAGGAGTATTATTTTATGGCGGATAAAGAGCTTAAGTTTTTGGTTGTGGATGACTTTTCCACCATGCGTCGCATTGTGCGCAACCTGCTGAAAGAGCTGGGCTTCAACAATGTTGAAGAAGCAGAAGACGGGGTGGATGCGCTGAACAAACTCCAGGCTGGCGGGTTTGGTTTTGTGATTTCCGACTGGAACATGCCGAACATGGACGGTCTCGAACTGCTGAAAACCATCCGCGCGGATGCGGGCATGGCCTCTCTGCCGGTGCTGATGGTGACCGCAGAAGCGAAGAAAGAGAACATTATTGCCGCTGCACAGGCGGGCGCAAGCGGCTACGTGGTGAAGCCATTCACCGCGGCGACTCTGGAAGAGAAGCTCGGGAAGATCTTCGAGAAACTCGGCATGTGAGGTGATGGATATGTTGCAACCTGCTATGAAACCCGTTGAAGAACATTCGCCGAGCGACATTATTGCCCGCATTGGTAGCCTGACCCGCATGCTGCGCGACAGCCTGCGTGAACTGGGGCTGGACCAGGCTATCGCCGAAGCGGCGGAAGCCATCCCTGACGCGCGCGACCGTCTGGACTACGTTGTGCAGATGACTGCGCAGGCGGCCGAGCGTGCGCTGAACAGCGTTGAAGCCTCGCAGCCGCACCAGGATGCGATGGAGAAGGGGGCGAAAGCGCTGAGCAAACGCTGGGATGAGTGGTTTGAGAACCCTATTGAGCTGGCGGATGCTCGCGAACTGGTAACGGATACCCGTCAGTACCTGGGTGACGTGCCGGGCCACACCAGCTTCACTAACGCCCAGCTGCTGGACATCATGATGGCGCAGGATTTCCAGGACCTCACCGGCCAGGTGATCAAGCGCATGATGGATGTGATTCAGGAGATTGAACGTCAGCTGCTGATGGTACTGCTGGAGAACATTCCGGAACCTGCTGCCCGTCCGAAACGCGAGAACGAAAGCCTGCTCAATGGTCCACAGCTTGACACCAGCAAAGCGGGCGTGGTGGCAAGCCAGGATCAAGTGGACGATCTGCTGGACAGTCTTGGTTTCTGATTGCCCGTTTTGCCTCAGGTCGTTAACGCGGCCTGAGGCAGCTCAGAACAAAAACAGCGAAAAGAGCCCGAATAAACGGGCTTTTCCCGCCATTGGATTTTCTCTGCGCTGGCATGATACCCGTGAATTAATGGGCTGCGAGCAGGCACAGTGGCAGAAGAGAACGACGACAAAACAGAAGCCCCCACACCCCACCGACTTGAAAAAGCCCGTGAGGATGGGCAGATCCCCCGATCCCGAGAGCTGACATCCCTGCTGATCCTGGTGGTGGGCGTCTGCATAATCTGGTGGGGCGGGGAGCTGCTCGCCCGCAGACTGGCGGGAATGCTCTCGGCTGGCTTACGTTTTGATCACAGCATGGTCAATGACCCCAACCTGATCCTCATTCAGATCATCAACCTTGTGAAAAGCGCGATGATCGCCTTGCTGCCGCTGATCGCGGGGGTAGTCATCGTGGCCCTTGTTTCGCCGGTCATGCTCGGTGGCCTGGTGTTCAGCGGAAAATCGCTGCAACCGAAATTTTCCAAGCTCAACCCGTTACCCGGTATTGCGAAAATGTTTTCCGCGCAAACCGGGGCAGAGCTTATTAAAGCGATCCTGAAATCGCTTCTTATGGGCAGTACCGCCGGGTTTTTTCTGTGGCACCACTGGCCGGAGATGATGCGCCTGATCAGCGAATCCCCGATGACGGCGATGAAAAATGCCCTGAACCTGGTCGGGTTATGCTCGCTGCTGGTGGTACTGAGCATTATTCCGATGGTGGCGTTCGACGTTATCTTCCAGATCTATTCCCATATCAAAAAGCTGCGAATGTCGCGTCAGGACATCCGCGATGAATATAAACAGATGGAAGGCGACCCGCACGTTAAGGGCCGTATCCGCCAGATGCAGCGTGCCGCCGCGCGTCGGCGCATGATGGAAGATGTGCCGAAAGCCGACATCATCGTCACCAACCCGACCCACTACTCCGTGGCGCTTCAGTACGACGAAAACAAAATGAGCGCGCCGAAAGTGGTGGCGAAAGGGGCCGGGCTGATTGCGCTGCGCATTCGTGAAATCGCGACGGAAAACCGTGTGCCGATCCTTGAAGCACCGCCGCTGGCCCGTGCGCTGTATCGCCACGCGGAAATTGGACAACAGATCCCGGGCCAGCTCTACGCCGCTGTCGCAGAGGTGCTGGCCTGGGTGTGGCAACTTAAACGCTGGCGTTTAGCGGGCGGTCAACGACCTGTAAAACCTGAGAACCTTCCGGTGCCTGAAGCACTGGATTTTTTGAACGAGAAGGACACTGATGGCTAATCTGGTGGCAATGTTGCGCCTGCCCGGCAACCTGAAATCGACGCAATGGCAGATCCTTGCCGGACCGATTCTGATCCTGCTAATTCTGTCGATGATGGTGCTGCCGTTACCGGCATTTATCCTCGACCTGCTTTTCACCTTCAACATTGCGTTGTCCATCATGGTGTTGCTGGTGGCGATGTTCACCCAGCGCACGCTGGAGTTCGCCGCGTTTCCAACGATCCTGCTGTTCACCACGCTGCTGCGCCTGGCGCTGAACGTTGCCTCCACGCGTATCATCCTGATGGAAGGGCACACCGGCGCGGCGGCGGCGGGCAAGGTGGTCGAAGCCTTCGGTCACTTCCTGGTGGGCGGCAACTTCGCCATCGGTATCGTGGTGTTCGTCATTCTGGTGATTATCAACTTCATGGTTATCACTAAAGGGGCGGGGCGTATCGCAGAAGTGGGCGCGCGCTTCGTGCTCGACGGGATGCCGGGTAAGCAGATGGCCATCGACGCCGACCTGAATGCCGGGCTGATCGCGGAAGATGAAGCGAAAAAACGCCGTGCCGAAGTGACCCAGGAGGCAGATTTCTACGGCTCTATGGACGGTGCGAGTAAGTTTGTGCGCGGTGACGCCATCGCGGGCATTCTGATCATGGTGATTAACGTCGTCGGCGGCCTGCTCGTCGGCGTGCTGCAACACGGCATGGACATGGGCCACGCGGCGGAAAGCTATACGCTGCTGACCATTGGTGACGGTCTGGTGGCGCAGATCCCGGCGCTGGTGATCTCCACCGCGGCGGGCGTGATTGTGACCCGCGTCAGCACCGATCAGGACGTGGGCGAGCAGATGGTGGGGCAGTTGTTCAGCAACCCGCGCGTTATGCTGCTCTCTGCGGCGGTGCTGGGCCTGCTCGGTATGGTGCCTGGCATGCCAAACCTGGTATTCCTGCTGTTCACCGCCGCGCTGCTGGGGCTTGCCTGGTGGATGCGTGGCCGTGAAACGCAGCCTAAAGCAGAGCCAGCGCCGGTCAAAATGCCTGAGAACACCCAGGCGGTGGAGGCCACCTGGAACGACGTACAGCTCGAAGATTCGCTGGGGATGGAAGTGGGGTACCGCCTGATCCCGATGGTGGATTTCCAGCAGGATGGTGAGCTGCTTGGCCGTATCCGCAGCATTCGTAAAAAATTCGCCCAGGATATGGGCTTCCTGCCGCCGGTGGTCCACATCCGGGACAATATGGATCTCCCGCCCGCGCGCTACCGCATCCTGATGAAAGGGGTGGAAATCGGCAGCGGTGATGCGTACCCCGGTCGCTGGCTGGCGATTAATCCGGGCACCGCCGCAGGCACGTTGCCGGGTGAGCAGACGACCGATCCGGCCTTTGGTCTGGCGGCAATCTGGATTGAGAGCGCCCTGAAAGAGCAGGCGCAGATCCAGGGTTACACGGTCGTTGAGGCCAGTACCGTGGTGGCGACGCACCTCAACCATCTGATTGGCCAGTTCTCTGCGGAACTGTTTGGTCGTCAGGAGGCGCAGCAACTGCTCGACCGCGTAACGCAGGAGATGCCGAAGCTGACCGAAGATTTGGTGCCGGGCGTACTGACCTTAACCACCCTGCACAAAGTGCTGCAAAATCTGCTCGATGAGAAGGTGCCCATTCGCGATATGCGTACCATCCTTGAGACGCTGGCCGAACATGCGCCGCTGCAAAGCGATCCGCACGAACTGACGGCGGTGGTGCGCGTGGCGCTCGGACGCGCCATTACCCAGCAATGGTTCCCGGGAACCGGCGAAGTGCAGGTTATTGGCCTGGATACGCCGCTGGAACGTCTGCTGCTTCAGGCGTTGCAGGGCGGTGGCGGGCTGGAGCCGGGTCTGGCGGACAGATTACTGGCGCAAACCCAGGAGGCGCTGGCGCGTCAGGAGATGCTGGGCGCGCCGCCGGTGCTGCTGGTGAATCACGCGCTGCGTCCGCTGCTGTCGCGCTTCCTGCGCCGGAGCCTGAACCAGCTGGTGGTGCTGTCGAATATGGAGCTGTCCGATAACCGCAATATTCGCATGACGGCGACCATAGGAGGGAAATAATGCGTAAGTGGCTGTGGATCTTACTTTTCCCGCTGGCGGCGCAGGCCGCAGGCGAGGGGGCATGGCAGGCCAGCAGTATCGGCTTAACGCTCAACCATCGGGGGGAGTCGATCTCCTCCCGTCCGCTGTCCGCCGCTGAGCCCGTGTCCGGGCAGATGACGCTGGTGGCCTGGAATTACACCCTGACGGGACCTTCACCGGCCGGGTTGCGGGTGCGGCTGTGCTCGCTGACCCGCTGCGCGGAAATCGAGGGACAAAGTGGCACCACCCAGGCCTTCAACGGGGTGTCTGCTCAGGAGCCTTTACGCTTTATCTGGGAAGTGCCAGGCGGTGGACGTCTGATCCCGGCGCTGAAAGTTCAGCGCAACGAGGTGCTCGTCAACTACCGCTAACTGCCCGCCTTTTCGCCAGTCTTCAGGCATTTCTGAAGGCTGGCTCGCAAAAATGACCTTCCCTTTTGATACAAAAGAAACGCTGTTTTATAAATCAGTGACACGCGTATTGACACTCTTTGCATTTTTGCCATTCACCCCTTTGTGATGGCAGAAACAGAAAGGTATCAACAGGTCGATACTTTTACTGTAGCCGTGTAAAAACTCCCGGACGAGGTTTGCTTTCAGGGAGTCTCCCAAAACTGATTAGGGTTGACGGCAATGAAAACACGTAAAATTGGACTCGCAAATTATCTTGCTTACGGGTCAGGGGACTTCCTCGGGGCGGGAACCACCGCCCTGACGGCCGCCTGGCTTTTGTATTTTTATACCACCTTCTGTGGACTCACACCGATTGAAGCAACCTTTATCTTCGCCGCCGCAAGGGTGCTGGATGCGGTTGTCAGCCCGTTAATGGGCTTTTTAACCGATAACTTTGGCACCACCTGGCTGGGCAAGCGTTTTGGCCGTCGTAAGTTCTTTATCCTGCTCGGTATTCCCTGCGTTTTCAGCTACTCGCTGATGTGGGTAGGGGACATGAGTTTCTGGTACTACCTGCTGACCTATCTGATCTTTGATATCGTCTACACCATGATCCTGGTGCCGTACGAAACGCTGGTGCCGGAGATGACGGACGATTTCAAACAGAAAACCAAATTCTCCGGGGCGCGTATCTCTATGGCGCAGATGTCCGCCATTCTGGCCTCCTTCCTGCCGGGGATCCTGCTCACGCATTTCGGCAAAGACAACGCGATCTCCTTCTTCTATGCAAGCCTGGTCTTCTCCGTACTCTGCGCGCTGATGCTTACTTTCGTCTGGTTCTTCACCTGGGAGCGTCCGCGGGAAGAGTGGTCTGAAGCGGCCCTGCGTGCCGAGGAAGAGAAGAAAAAGCTGACCCTGGGCCAGAGCCTGAACCGTCTTTTTGTCGAATTAAGTTCGACGCTGCGTATCAAGATTTTCCGCCAGCATCTGGGGATGTACCTTGGCGGCTACATCGCCCAGGACGTCTTTAATGCGGTGTTCACCTATTACGTGGTATTTGTGCTGATGCAGGAGGCGTCAATGGCGTCCAACCTGCTGGGCACGATGGCCATCTTCCAGTTCCTCGCCGTGATCGGCATGATCCCGCTGTGCATTCGCTTCGGACCTGCGCCGTCTTACCGCATGGTGGTCGTGCTGTTTGGTCTGGCTTCGCTCTCTTACGCGGTGCTTTATTACGCGGGCCTGAGCGACGTTTACGCTCTGCTGCTGCTGATCTCTGCGGTTGCCGGTCTTGGCCGCGGGGGGATCAACTACGTACCGTGGAATACCTATACCTATATTGCTGACGTGGACGAAGTGATCACCGGTCAGCGTCGCGAAGGGATCTTCGCGGGCATCATGACGCTGACCCGTAAAGCGTCTCAGGCCGGTGCGGTGATGCTGGTGGGGATCGTGATGCAGATGTCGGGCTTTGTCAGCGGGCAAAAAGTGCAGCCTGCGGAAGTGAGCCACACCATTCTGATGATCCTGAGCGTTGGCACTATTCTGGTGCTGTTCTGCGGCTTCCTTGTCTCCCTGCGCTTCAAACTCAATTTGCAGACCCACAGCACCCTGCGTGAAGAGACCGCGAAAATGCGCGAGTCCGGCCATGCGATGCCAGAGGCGGTGACCCCGCAGGCCCGCGCCACCGTGGAGATGCTGGCCGGGATGCCGTATGAATCCCTGTGGGGCAACAACAATATCGGTTATCTGAATCGCAATAAGCCGGCGGCCCCTTCGCTGAAGGATCGCGCGGTACTGAATTCGACATACAACAGAGGTTAAGATGATGAAAGTTTGGCCTGTCAAACATAGCCCGTTACTGCGTCAGCCTGAGCGCTTTATCGCCAGGGATGAGCTGAAATCGCTGATTCAAAAGGTGACGCATAACCTGGTCAATATCCACGACAAAACGGGTGAGTTTTTGCTGCGGCTGGACGACGGGCGCGTGATCGACACCAAAGGCTGGGCCGGATGGGAATGGACCCACGGCGTCGGTTTATACGGTATCTGGCAGTATTACTGCCAGACCGGTGACGAAGGCATGCGCGAGATTATCGACAGCTGGTTTGCTGACCGTTTCGCTGAAGGCGCAACCACCAAAAACGTGAATACCATGTCGCCGTTCCTGACGCTGGCGTATCGCTACGAAGAGACCAAAAACCCGGCCTGGCTGCCGTGGCTGGAAAGCTGGGCGGAATGGGCGATGAATGAGATGCCGCGCACCGAACATGGCGGCATGCAGCACATCACCCTGGCGGAAGAGAACCATCAGCAGATGTGGGATGACACGCTGATGATGACGGTGCTGCCGCTGGCGAAAATCGGCAAGCTGCTGAACAAGCCGGAGTACGTCGAGGAGGCGATCTATCAGTTCCTGCTCCACGTACAGAACCTGATGGATCGGGAGACGGGGCTGTGGTTCCACGGCTGGAATTACGACGGCAATCACAATTTTGCCCGGGCCCGCTGGGCGCGCGGCAACAGCTGGCTGACCATCGTGATCCCGGATTTCCTCGAGCTGGTGGATCTGCCGGAAAACAACGCCGTACGCCGCTATCTGGTGCAGGTACTGAACGCGCAGATCGCCGCGCTGGCAAAATGTCAGGACGAGAGTGGATTGTGGCATACGCTGCTGGACGATCCTGATTCTTATCTGGAGGCGTCGGCCACGGCAGGGTTTGCCTACGGCATTCTGAAAGCCGTGCGCAAGCGTTATGTCGGCGCAGAGTACGCAGAGGTGGCGGAGAAAGCGATTCGCGGTATCGTGCAAAACATCTCGCCGGAAGGGGAGCTGCTGCAAACGTCCTTCGGGACGGGGATGGGCAGCGATCTGGCGTTTTACCGCCAGATACCGCTGACCTCAATGCCGTATGGACAGGCCATGGCGATTCTGTGTCTGACGGAATATTTGCGGAAATATTTCTGATAATAAAAAACCCGGCGCTCGCCGGGTTTCTTTTTTACATACGTTCTACGGTTTCGATACCCAGGGTATCCAGACCCAGCTTCAGGGTCTTCGCCGTCAGCTGCGCCAGCTTCAGGCGGCTGTGGCGCACCGCTTCGCTCTCGGCAGAGAGGATAGGGCAGTGTTCGTAGAAGCCAGAGAACAGACCGGCCAGATCGTACAGGTATGCACACATAACGTGCGGCGTACCGTCACGCGCGACCACGGAGAGCGTCTCTTCGAACTGAAGCAGGCGGGCAGCCAGCTGTGCTTCACGATCTTCGGTAATAGACACCGTGGCGTTCGCCAGCACGCTTTCGTCGATATTGGCTTTACGGAAGACGGAGAGTACGCGGGTATAAGCGTACTGCATGTATGGCGCGGTGTTGCCTTCGAACGCCAGCATGTTGTCCCAGTCGAAGATATAGTCGGTGGTTCGGTTCTTGGAGAGATCCGCGTATTTCACCGCGCCGATCCCCACCGCGTTAGCCAGTTTTTCCAGCTCGTCAGCAGGCATATCCGGGTTCTTCTCGGCCACCAGGCGACGGGCGCGCTCCAGCGCTTCATCCAGCAGATCGGAAAGCTTCACGGTGCCGCCCGCACGGGTTTTGAACGGCTTACCGTCTTTACCCAGCATCATGCCGAACATGTGGTGTTCCAGCGGCACGGAATCCGGCACATAACCTGCTTTACGCACGATAGTCCACGCCTGCATCAGGTGCTGGTGCTGGCGGGAGTCGATGTAGTACAGCACGCGGTCCGCATGCAGGGTTTCGTAACGGTATTTCGCACAGGCGATGTCGGTGGTGGTGTACAGATAGCCGCCATCTTTTTTCTGGACGATCACGCCCATCGGTTCGCCTTCCTTGTTTTTATACTCATCAAGGAACACCACCGTTGCGCCTTCGCTTTCCACCGCCAGATGTTTAGCTTTCAGGTCCGCCACAATGCCTGGCAGCATCGGGTTATACAGGCTTTCACCCATCACGTCGTCACGGGTCAGGGTCACGTTCAGACGGTTATAGGTAAGCTGGTTCTGGGACATGGTAATGTCCACCAGCTTGCGCCACATCTCGAGGAAGTACGGGTCGCCACCTTGAAGTTTTACCACGTAGCTGCGCGCGCGCTCGGCGAAGGCTTCATCTTCGTCATAGTGCTTTTTGGCTTCACGGTAGAAACCTTCCAGGTCTGCCAGCGCCATTTCGCCTGCGTTTTCCTGCTGCTGCTTTTCCAGATACGCGATCAGCATGCCGAACTGCGTGCCCCAGTCGCCTACGTGGTTAGCGCGGATCACCTTGTGACCAAGGAACTCCAGGGTACGTACCGCCGCGTCACCGATGATGGTGGAGCGCAGGTGACCGACGTGCATCTCTTTCGCCACGTTTGGCGCGGAGTAGTCAACCACCACGGTCTGCGCTTCTGGCTGAGCCACGCCCAGACGGTCAGACTTCAGCGCCGCGTCAACGTGGCTTGCCAGGAACGCAGGCTCAAGGAAAATGTTGATAAAGCCCGGACCGGCGATTTCGGTTTTGCTGGCGATGCCGGTAAGATCCAGATGCGTCAGTACCTGCTCAGCGAGCTGTCGCGGCGGCATGCCCAGTTTTTTAGCCACTGCCATCACGCCATTAGCCTGATAGTCGCCAAACTGTACTTTCGCTGACTGACGAACCTGTGGTTCGCAATCCGCAGGCGCACCTGCGGCAATCAGTGCCTGACTGACTTTTTCTGAGAGAAGAGCCTGAATATTCACCTGGATACCTTACGTTTTTGATGCGGGTAAAAAACACCCACGCCAGTTTAAGAATTTAGGGCGGGAGTATACTGCAAATGCCTGCGGGCGTCAGCCCTGCGGGGGGCGAAGATCGCTCAGAATCCAGGCGAAGACGGTATGCATAATCATGCAGTCGAAAAAACCGTGATTCTGCGGTTGGTCGACAGAGGGCAACAGAGTAAATTAGCGGCTTTGCGACACGAAACGAGACTGACCTATGGCGAACTGGCACACCATTGACGAACTGCATGATATTTCCGCAGATTTACCGCGCTTCACTCAGGCGTTCACAGAACTTGCCACCCGTCTCGGGCTGGATATCGCGCCGCTTGAGGCCGATCACATCTCTTTGCGCTGCCACCAGAATGCCACCGCCGAACGTTGGCGGCGTGGCTTTGAGCAGTGCGGAGAACTGCTGTCGGAGAATATCATTAACGGTCGCCCGATCTGCCTGTTCAAACTTCACGCGCCGGTAACGGTGGCGCACTGGCAATTCACCGTTGTGGAACTGCCCTGGCCAGGAGAGAAGCGTTATCCGCACGAAGGCTGGGAGCATATCGAAATTGTTCTGCCTGGGGAGCCCGAGACGCTGAACGCCCGTGCGCTGGCGCTGCTTTCCGACGAGGGGTTAAGCCAGCCGGGTATTTTCGTCAAAACCAGCTCGCCAAAAGGGGAGCGCGAACGCTTACCGAACCCTACGCTTGCCGTAACGGACGGCAACGTGACGGTGAAATTCCATCCCTGGACTATCGAGCAGATCGTCGCCAGCGAAGCGTAAGCATTGTGAGCGTCGATCCAGACACCAATCGGGTAACGTGCCACGATGGTACGTTGAGTGAAATTTAAGGAGGATGACATGGCGCTGCTGGAAATTTGTTGTTACAGCGTGGAGTGTGCCGTCACTGCGCAACGGCAGGGGGCCGATCGCATTGAGCTTTGCGCGGCACCGAAAGAAGGAGGATTAACCCCGTCCTTTGGCGTGCTGAAATCAGCCCGTCAGGCCATCACTATTCCGGTGCACCCGATTATTCGCCCGCGCGGCGGTGATTTTTGTTATACGGCGGGTGAGTTCAGTGCCATGCTTGAGGATATCGCCCTCGTCCGTGATTCCGGTTTTCCGGGGCTGGTGATCGGTGTGCTGGACGAAGACGGCAACATCGATCTTCCGCGTATGCGTCAGGTCATGCGCGCCGCCCGGGGGATGGCGGTCACTTTTCATCGTGCGTTCGATATGTGTAAGGATCCGATACAAGCCTTTGATACGCTGGCAGAACTGGGCGTGGCGCGCGTTCTGACGTCGGGCCAGCAGTCCTCGGCTGAAAAAGGACTGAAATTAATTACGGAACTAAAAGCACATTCCGGTGTTCCAATAATCATGGCGGGCGCAGGAGTACGCGCCAGCAATCTGGAACTGTTTTTAAACGCAGGGGTGGAAGAGCTGCACAGCTCGGCGGGTAAATGGATACCTTCACCCATGCGTTATCGCAATACAGGGTTGTCAATGTCGACGGATGCTGAAGCGGATGAGTACTCGCGCTACGGTGTGGATGGAGAGTCGGTTGCGGTAATGAAATCGTTGATTGAACGTCATCACGTGTAGCAACGTACCGATTTTTACCGCGCATCATGTCGCCCAATATGATGCTTGCTTGTACCAGGCCCCTGCAAATTACACAGGGGCCTTTTTTTCTTTTTTGCCCGGTGGCGCTGCGCTTACCGGGCCTACGAAATCACGCGTAGGCCGGGTAAGGCGCAGCCGCCACCCGGCTAAAGGCTACGGCTTGGTCGCAATCAATACCGCACGCATCGGGGCCGGATAGCCTTCGATGGTTTTACTGTGATCGTCCGGGTCGAGGAATTGCTCCAGCGATTCGGTGATCATCCAGTCGGTGCGGCGCTGTTCCTCAACTGACGTCACGCACACATCGGCGATGCGTACATCGACAAACCCACATTTCTCCAGCCAGTTCTTCAGCGCCAGCGCGGAAGGGATGAAGTAAACGTTGCGCATCTGCGCATAGCGATCGCCCGGCACCAGAACGGCATGTTCATCGCCTTCGATGACCAGCGTTTCCAGCACCAGTTCGCCGCCGCTGACCAGCTGATCTTTCAACTGCCAGAGATGCTCCAGCGGGGAACGACGGTGGTACAGCACGCCCATTGAGAAAACGGTATCAAACGCTTTCAGGGCAGGGAGTTGCTCGATACCCAGCGGCAGCAGGTGCGCGCGCTGGTCGTTACCCAGCAGCTTACGCACCGCTTCAAACTGGCACAGGAACAGCTGCATCGGATCGATACCGACGACCAGATGCGCGCCTGCGCCGATCATGCGCCACATGTGATAGCCGCTACCGCAGCCCACGTCCAGAATAGTGCGCCCGGTCAGGTCGGATAAATGCGGCAGAACGCGATCCCACTTCCAGTCAGAGCGCCACTCGGTGTTGATGTTTACGCCGTACAGCGAGAACGGCCCTTTGCGCCACGGCATCAGGTTACGCATCAGCGTTTCGATGCGGTTGAGCTGCCCGGCCGGGAGCGGCTCTTCGCTCTCTGCCGTCACGCTGTGCAGTAAATCCAGACGATGAGGCGTCAGTTCAGGCAGAAACTCCACGGCGTTGGACCACTGCTTCAACAGACCATGCTGCTGATCGCGCTGCCAGGTGGCAATTTGCGCAGGCAGGGTTTCCAGCCAGTGGGAAAGGTGGTTTTTGGCAATCAGTTGATAGAAATTACCGAACTCGATCATGCTGCGTCTCCGGCTTTCAGCGCCACCAGAGAACCAAAGTTAAAGCACTGGAACCACAGTTCGCTGTGTTCAAATCCGGCTTTACGCAGGCGCGCTTTGTGGGTTTCTACGGAATCCGTCAGCATGACGTTTTCAAGCATGCTGCGCTTCTGGCTGATCTCCAGCTCGCTGTAGCCGTTCGCACGCTTGAAATCATGGTGCATGTTGAACAGCAGTTCGCCCACGCTGGCGTCTTCAAAGCTGAATTTCTCAGACAACACCAGCGCGCCGCCCGGGTTCAGGCCCTGATAAATTTTATCCAGCAACCGCTGACGATCGTCCGGCACCAGGAACTGAAGGGTAAAGTTCAGGACCACCATCGAGGCGTTCTGGATGTCGATATCGCGGATATCGCCTTCTACCACCTCCACAGGCGTAGGGGCTTTATACGCGTCAATGTGGCGACGGCAGCGTTCGACCATGGCCGGTGAGTTATCGACAGCCACAATCTTGCAGCCTTCGTGATGAACGTTACGACGAATGGACAGCGTTGCCGCTCCCAGCGAACAGCCCAGGTCATAGACCTGCGTACCGGGTTGAACAAAACGCTCCGCCAGCATGCCGATCATGGAGATAATATTGGAATAACCGGGAACAGAGCGCTGGATCATATCCGGGAAGACTTCGGCTACCCGCTCATCAAAGGTCCAGTCGCCCAGGCTGGCGATAGGCGCGGAAAAAAGCGTGTCGCGATCTGACATAACGTAAAAATCCGGGAAAAATAAAGGGGCATATTGTGCGCTAATGGAAGGAGAAAACCAACTCCCACGGCATATACCAAAGGTTAGCCAGCACCATCAGCAAAAGCGAGCACCAGGTCGCGCTCATGCCGGAACGACGCCAGCGGATCAGGCGGTGGTGAAAACCATAATAATGCATCAAACGCCCTGCGATCAGCAGCAGCCCACAGACGTGCACCATCCAGGTTTCAGCGCCATCCATCTCCATTAACAGCAGTAAAATTAACGCGACGGGAATGTACTCGACCGCGTTGCCGTGGATCCGGATTGCGCTTTGCAGCTCAGAAAAGCCCCCGTCACCGTACGAGACGCGGTACTGCATTCTCAGGCGCACAACATCAAATGAAAATTTAATCAGCAGTAATGCACCTAACACCGCATACAGCGCGCTGACCATACTAACTCCCTGTTTTTGGCAGATGGCACGTCTCTATGATAGGGGGTGATTTCAGAAAAGAGAAGATTGTTGTGGGATGGACGGCGCGGGGCCAACCGACGGAACCGCCTGCTGCAAGGCCTGCCAGAGAGCATCGACCAGTTCAGGCGCCTGCGCGATATCCGGCGTATGTAAAAAAAGGTACGGCGTGGTGGTGTGCTCCCATTTCGCCAGCGTTTGCAGCCAGACGGCGAACATCTCCTCATTTTGCTGCATGTTATCGCTGCCGATAAACCGGACCATCGGGTTCTGCGCCGTTACGATCGCGTGGACGGGCACTTTCGGTTTTTTGCGCTGGGCATCAACAACCGCTTCGCTGTGCGGGATTGCGCTGTGCACAGGGCGGCTGTCGAGGATCACGCGGTTGACCGATCGTTCATGCAGGCCGCGATTGAGCGCTTTCTCCGCGTCGCCCTTGGCAAAGAATTCCGGATGCCTCACTTCTACGCCGTAGGTGAAGCCCTGTGGCAGGGCGTCGAGAAACTGCCAGAGGGCGGGCAGGTCGCGCGGGCCAAACGTGGCGGGAAGCTGGAGCCAGTACTGGCCAATACGGTTGGCCAGAGGCGACATGCGGGTGAAAAATTCGTGGGTTAAATCATCGCAGTTGCGCAGCGCGGCGTTGTGGGAGATGGTCGCCGGGAATTTAAAGCAAAAGCGGAAGTCGTCGCTGGTTTGCTCGCGCCAGCGTTCGACGATCTCCGCGCGGGGCAGGGCGTACAGCGTGGTATTGCCCTCCACGCAGTTAAAGTGTCGGGCATACTCTTCAATGCTGGTAATACCCAGGCGCACCCATTTCGGGTGCGACCACTGGGGCAGGCCCACGTACATCATAGCGCGCTGAGGATCTCATCCGTGCTGCGCACGCGACCGATACGCGGGAAGATATGGGTCATGCTGCCCTGATGCTGATCCGCAGAGGCTGCGCTGCACGCATCTTCCGCGATCACCAGGTTAAAGCCCAGCTCCCAGGCGTTACGGGCGGTGGATTCCACACCAATGTTGGTGGAGATCCCGCACAGAATAATCGTGTCGATCCCGCGACGGCGCAGCTGGAGCTCCAGGTCGGTGCCGTAGAATGCGCCCCACTGGCGTTTGGTGACTTCTATATCGCTGTCGCGTTTACCGAGCGAGACAGGATATGTCCACCAGTTGTCCGGCAGCGCCTGCGCCGGGGCCTGGGCATCAACCGGCTGTTTTAGCGCTTCGGCGAAATCAGCGGACCAGCCGACGCGCAC
This sequence comes from Enterobacter cloacae complex sp. 6730903, assembly GCF_048283985.1. Classification (NCBI taxonomy): domain Bacteria; kingdom Pseudomonadati; phylum Pseudomonadota; class Gammaproteobacteria; order Enterobacterales; family Enterobacteriaceae; genus Enterobacter; species Enterobacter cloacae complex sp. 6730903. The sequence goes on from NZ_JBLVXX010000031.1 coordinate 47,024, forward strand.
CATAACAACAGGCGAGCCGCTGGCGCGGCATTTTTCTGCCAGGCGCGCAGCGCGGCTGACCACATCGTCAGCGGTGTGCGGTCCACCGGCAAAAGGCAGAATGCCTTCCTGTAAATCAATGACCACAAGGGCGGTTTTGGTGGCATCTAGTGTAAACATCGTCACTCCCGTCAAATGAATTGCTTTTCTACACCTTACGACGTGATGGCCTGTTATCGGTCGGATAATTTTGTTAATTTTTGTGAGAATAGGCAATAAGAGTTCAGCAAACGCGCGTCAGGCCGTGCTTCGCTCTTATCGTGCGGCAGAATTTCCAGTATAATAGCCGCCTTTTTTCATCCAGTTGTGACATACAGAAAGCTGCGACATCGTAGCCTGCGAGACAGGCGACAATCAGCCTGCGGCTAATTAAGGGATATCTCATGCGTACAGAATATTGCGGGCAGCTGCGTCAGTCCCACGTCGGGCAGCAGGTCACCCTGTGTGGTTGGGTCAATCGTCGTCGCGATCTTGGTAGCCTTATCTTTATTGATATGCGTGACCGCGAAGGTATCGTTCAGGTGTTCTTCGATCCGGATCGCGCTGATGCGTTGAAGCTGGCTTCTGAGCTGCGCAATGAGTTCTGCATTCAGGTGACGGGCACCGTGCGTGCGCGTGACGAGAAAAACGTCAACGCCGACATGGCGACCGGCGCTATCGAAGTGCTGGCGTCCGATCTGACGATCATCAACCGCGCGGAAGCGCTGCCGCTGGACTCCAACCACGTCAATACCGAAGAAGCGCGTCTGAAATACCGCTACCTGGATCTGCGTCGTCCGGAAATGGCTCAGCGCCTGAAAACCCGTGCGAAAATCACCAGCCTGGTGCGCCGTTTTATGGATGATCACGGTTTCCTCGATATCGAAACCCCGATGCTGACCAAAGCCACGCCGGAAGGCGCGCGCGACTATCTGGTGCCATCCCGCGTCCATAAAGGCAAATTCTACGCGCTGCCGCAGTCACCACAGCTGTTCAAACAGCTGCTGATGATGTCCGGCTTCGATCGCTACTATCAGATCGTGAAATGCTTCCGCGACGAAGACCTGCGCGCTGACCGTCAGCCAGAATTTACCCAGATCGATGTGGAAACCTCCTTCATGACCGCCGAGCAGGTGCGTGAGGTGATGGAAGCCCTGGTGCGTAGCCTGTGGAACGACGTGAAAGGCGTTGAGCTGGGCGATTTCCCTGTCATGACCTTCGCGGAAGCCGAGCGTCGCTACGGCTCCGACAAACCAGACCTGCGTAACCCGATGGAGCTGGTGGACGTGGCAGACCTGGTGAAAGCCGTTGAGTTCGCGGTCTTTGCTGGCCCGGCTAACGATCCGAAAGGCCGCGTGGCTGCCCTGCGCGTTCCGGGCGGTGCTGCCCTGAGCCGTAAGCAGATTGACGACTACGGCAACTTCATCAAGATCTACGGCGCGAAAGGTCTGGCCTATATTAAAGTAACCGAGCGTGCAAAAGGTCTGGAAGGCATCACCAGCCCGGTGGCGAAATTCCTGAATGCGGACATCGTGGAAGCGATCCTTGAGCGCACCGGCGCGCAGGACGGCGACATGATCTTCTTCGGCGCAGACAACAAGAAAGTGGTTGCGGATGCGATGGGCGCGCTGCGTCTGAAGCTCGGCAAAGACCTGAACCTGACCGACGAAAGCAAATGGGCGCCGCTGTGGGTAATCGACTTCCCGATGTTTGAAGACGACGGTGAAGGCGGCCTGACCGCGATGCACCACCCGTTCACCTCGCCAAAAGAGATGACGGCGGCAGAGCTGAAAGCGGCGCCGGAAAACGCGGTGGCAAACGCCTACGATATGGTCATCAACGGCTACGAAGTGGGCGGCGGCTCCGTGCGTATTCACAGCGGTGAAATGCAGCAGACCGTGTTCGGCATTCTGGGCATTAACGAGCAGGAGCAGCGCGAGAAGTTTGGCTTCCTGCTGGACGCCCTGAAGTACGGTACCCCTCCGCACGCGGGTCTGGCATTCGGTCTTGACCGTCTGACCATGCTGCTGACCGGCACCGACAACATCCGTGATGTGATCGCCTTCCCGAAAACCACCGCAGCGGCGTGTCTGATGACTGAAGCGCCAAGCTTTGCCAACCCGGCCGCGCTGGCTGAGCTGGGCATTGAGGTGGTGAAGAAGGAAGAGAAAAACTGATATGGCATATAAGCGTCCCGTTTCGGTTCTGGTGGTCATTTATGCAGAAGACACGAAGCGGGTGCTGATGTTGCAGCGGCGCGACGATCCGGATTTCTGGCAGTCGGTTACCGGCAGCCTGGAAGAGGGGGAGACCGCGCCGCAGGCCGCCGCGCGTGAAGTAAAGGAAGAGGTCGCCATTGATGTTGCTCGCGAGCAACTGACCCTGAAGGACTGTCAGCGCACGGTGGAGTTTGAAATTTTTAGCCATTTACGTCATCGCTATGCACCGGGAATTGAGCGCAATACGGAATCGTGGTTCTGCCTTGCGCTTCCCCATGAGCGGGAGATCGTGTTCACGGAACACCTGACCTACCGCTGGGTGGATGCGGCGGATGCCGCCGCACTGACCAAGTCGTGGAGCAACCGGCAGGCGATTGAAGAATTTGTAATTAACGCTGCCTGAGAAGGCGCGATTTTTGGAGAACTTTTATGGCAGGTCATAGTAAGTGGGCCAACACCAAACACCGCAAAGCGGCACAGGATGCCAAACGCGGTAAAATCTTTACCAAAATCATTCGTGAGCTGGTGACAGCGGCGCGTCTGGGCGGCGGCGATCCGGCCTCTAACCCACGTCTGCGCGCAGCGGTGGATAAAGCCCTGTCCAACAACATGACGCGTGACACCCTGAACCGTGCCATCGCACGTGGCGTGGGCGGTGATGAAGACGCGAACATGGAAACCATCATTTATGAAGGTTACGGTCCTGGCGGTACGGCGGTAATGGTTGAGTGCCTGTCCGATAACCGTAACCGTACCGTTGCGGAAGTGCGCCACGCGTTCACCAAAACTGGCGGCAACCTGGGCACTGACGGTTCTGTAGCGTACCTGTTCAGCAAAAAAGGCGTCATCTCCTTCGAGAAAGGCGACGAAGATGCGATCATGGAAGCGGCGCTGGAAGCCGGTGCGGAAGACGTAGTGACCTACGACGACGGCGCTATTGATGTTTACACCGCATGGGAAGAGATGGGTGCCGTGCGCGATGCGCTGGAAGCGGCTGGCCTGAAGGCGGATAACGCTGAAGTCTCCATGATCCCGTCTACCAAAGCGGACATGGACGCGGAAACCGCACCGAAACTGCTGCGTCTGATCGACATGCTCGAAGACTGCGACGACGTGCAGGAAGTTTATCACAACGGTGAAATCTCTGATGAGGTTGCAGCGACTCTCTGATGAGAGCCTGTAAACCGTTTACGGGAGACGCGTGATGTCGATTATTCTCGGGATTGACCCCGGCTCACGCGTCACCGGCTATGGCGTTATCCGTCAGGTGGGACGCCAGCTAACCTACCTCGGCAGCGGCTGTATTCGCACCAAAGTGGACGATCTGCCGTCGCGCCTGAAGCTCATCTATGCGGGCGTGTCGGAGATCATCACCCAGTTTCAGCCGGACTTTTTCGCCATCGAGCAGGTCTTTATGGCGAAAAACGCTGACTCGGCGTTAAAGCTCGGTCAGGCGCGCGGCGTGGCGATTGTTGCCGCCGTGAACCAGGATCTGCCGGTGTTTGAGTACGCGGCCCGTCAGGTTAAGCAGACGGTGGTGGGCATTGGTAGCGCGGAGAAAAGCCAGGTACAGCACATGGTGCGTACCCTGCTGAAGCTCCCTGCGAACCCGCAGGCCGACGCCGCGGATGCGCTGGCCATTGCGATTACCCACTGTCACGTCAGCCAGAATGCGATGCAAATGAGCGAGTCGCGGCTCAATCTGGCGCGAGGCAGGTTACGATAATGATAAATCAGGCTGGATGTTTATCCAGCCTTTTTTTATTATGTCGGCAGATAATTTCTTCCAGAACGCAGGAGCGTCACGTGATAGGCAGACTCAGAGGCATCATCATTGAAAAACAACCCCCGTTAGTGCTGCTGGAAGTGGGTGGCGTGGGCTATGAAGTCCATATGCCGATGACCTGCTTCTACGAGCTGCCGGAGGCGGGCAAAGAGGCGGTTGTCTTTACCCAGTTTGTGGTGCGTGAAGACGCTCAGCTGCTGTACGGATTCAATAACAAACAGGAACGCACCCTGTTCCGCGAATTGATCAAAACCAACGGCGTCGGGCCGAAGCTGGCGCTGGCGATTCTGTCCGGTATGTCAGCGCCACAGTTTGTGAATGCCGTTGAGCGTGAAGATCCGGCTGCGTTAATTAAACTTCCGGGCATCGGGAAGAAAACCGCCGAGCGTTTGATTGTCGAGATGAAGGACCGCTTCAAAGGTCTGCATGGCGATCTGTTCACTCCGGCAGCCGATCTGGTGCTGACTTCCCCGGGCGCGCCTGCATCGGATGATGATGCCGAGCAGGAAGCGGTTGCCGCGCTGGTGGCGCTGGGCTATAAACCTCAGGAGGCCAGCCGGATGGTGAGCAAAATTGCTAAACCGGATGCCAGCAGTGAAACTCTGATTCGTGAAGCGCTGCGCGCTGCATTGTGAGGTAAAGGATGATTGAAGCAGACCGCCTGGTATCGGCAGGCACTATTCAGCCAGATGACGTGGTGGATCGCGCGATCCGTCCCAAACTGCTGGATGAGTACATCGGCCAGCCGCAGGTTCGTTCTCAGATGGAGATTTTCATCCAGGCGGCAAAGCTGCGCGGCGATGCGCTCGATCACCTGCTGATTTTTGGTCCGCCGGGGTTAGGTAAAACCACCCTGGCGAATATCGTCGCCAACGAAATGGGCGTTAATCTGCGTACCACCTCCGGCCCGGTACTGGAGAAAGCAGGGGACCTGGCGGCGATGCTGACCAACCTCGAACCGCATGACGTGCTGTTTATCGACGAGATCCACCGCCTGTCGCCGGTGGTGGAGGAAGTGCTCTATCCGGCAATGGAGGATTACCAGCTGGATATCATGATCGGTGAAGGCCCGGCCGCGCGCTCGATCAAAATCGATCTGCCGCCGTTTACCCTGATTGGCGCCACGACCCGCGCCGGCTCGCTGACCTCACCGCTACGCGACCGGTTTGGTATCGTGCAGCGTCTGGAGTTTTATCAGGTGCCCGACCTTCAGCATATTGTAGGGCGCAGCGCGCGCTACATGGGGCTGGATATGAGCGAAGAGGGGGCGTTTGAAGTAGCGAAGCGCTCCCGCGGTACGCCGCGTATCGCCAACCGCCTGCTGCGCCGGGTGCGTGACTTTGCCGAGGTGAAGCACGACGGCACTATATCGGCCGAGATCGCCGCCCAGGCGCTGGATATGCTGAACGTCGATGCTGAAGGTTTTGACTATATGGACCGTAAGCTGCTGCTGGCGGTGCTGGATAAGTTCTTTGGCGGGCCGGTAGGGCTGGATAACCTGGCGGCGGCAATTGGCGAAGAGCGTGAGACTATCGAGGACGTGCTGGAGCCGTATCTGATCCAGCAGGGCTTTTTGCAGCGTACCCCGCGTGGTCGTATGGCGACGGTGCGGGCGTGGAACCATTTCGGCATTACGCCACCGGCAATGCCGTAATGCATTGTTCCCTCTCCCTGTGGGAGAGGGCCAGGGTGAGGGCATCAGCGCCCTCGATGTTAATTTGCGGTCTTCTTCATCATACTGAAAATAAACAACACCGCCGCGCACAGTACCACCGACGGCCCTGCTGGCGTGTCATAAAACGCCGAGAAGGTTAACCCGCCCGTCACCGCAATCATTCCGATAATCACCGCGATACCGGCCATTTGCTCCGGCGTACGTGCAAAACGGCGCGCCGTGGCGGCAGGGATTATCAGCAGCGACGTGATGATCAGCGCGCCAACAAATTTCATCGCCACGCCGATGGTTAACGCCGTCACCAGCATCAACAGCAGCTTCACGCGCTGAAGCTTCACGCCGTCGACAAAGGCCAGATCCGGGCTGACGGTCATTGCCAGTAAATTCCGCCACTGCCACAGCAGGATCCCGAGCACCACCGCCACGCCAATGGCAATGGAAATGAGATCTTCGGGCGTGACGGCCAGCAGATCGCCAAACAGGTAGGCCATCAGGTCCACGCGGATGTTTGACATCAGGCTCACTACCACCAGGCCCAGCGACAGGGCGCTGTGCGCCATAATGCCGAGCAGGGTATCAATTGCCAGGTGAGGGCGTTTTTCCAGCCAGACCAGACCGGCAGCCAGCAGCAGCGTGACGACAATCACCGCATAAAACGGGTTCACGTCCAGTAACAAACCAAACGCCACACCCAGCAATGAAGCATGGGCCAGCGTATCGCCGAAATAGGACATTCTGCGCCAGACGACAAACGAGCCGAGTGGACCCGCGGCGCAGGCAAGCATAATCCCGGCCAGCCAGCCGGGCAGTAACAGTTCAATCATGAGTGTCCATTTCCCCGACGCAGGACAATTCGTCCCTGTAAATCATGGCGGTGATTGTGATTATGACGATAGATGCCCAGTTGCTCGGCGCCGCGATGGCCAAACATAGAGATAAATTCCGGATGCATTGACACCACTTCCGGCGTGCCGGAACAACAAATGTGATGGTTCAGGCACAGCACTTCGTCGGTTTTGGCCATCACCAGATGCAGATCATGGGACACCATCAGCACTGCGCAGTTTAGCTCCCGACGGAGCTGGTCAATCAGATCGTACAGCGCAACCTGGCCGTTGACGTCAACACCCTGCGTCGGCTCATCCAGGACCAACAGCTGAGGGCTGCTGAGCAGGGCGCGGGCAAGCAATACGCGCTGGGTTTCACCGCCCGACAGCTTTTGCAAGGGCGCCTCAACAAGATGTCCCGCCTGAACGCGTTTCAGCGCCGGGAGGATATCCGCTTTACGCGTACCGGGGCGGAGGCGCAGGAAGCGGCTCACCGTCAGGGGCAGGGTGGCATCGAGGTGTAATTTTTGCGGCACATAGCCGATACGCAATTTGTCTTCGCGGACGATAACACCTGCGTCAGGGGCTACCAGGCCTAATACGACGCGTACCAGCGTCGACTTGCCTGCACCGTTAGGGCCGAGCAGGGTGAGTATTTTGCCGGGCTTCAGATTCAGCGACACGTCAGAAAGGACGCGGCGCTGGCCGAATGAGACCGAAACATTTTCAAGAGAAACTAAAGTCGTCATGTCAATTTAAGCTTGCAGAAGTCATCTAATGTTATAATATCACATTCCACGCATTCTTTACGATGATTAGTCGCATTATGTTACAGAAAAATACGCTTCTTTTCGCAGCTTTATCCGCTGCTCTTTGGGGTACAACAGCACAAGATGTTAACGCCGCCGTTGTCGCTTCGCTTAAACCGCTTGGATTTATCGCCTCCGCCATCGCGGATGGGGTCACTGAGACCCAGGTTCTGCTGCCTGACGGGGCTTCCGAGCATGATTATTCTCTGCGTCCATCTGATGTAAAACGCTTACAGAACGCGGACTTAGTGGTCTGGATTGGTCCTGAGATGGAAGCGTTCATGCAGAAGTCAGCCAGACAGCTTCCCGCTGAGAAACAGGTGACGATTGCCGGGCTGTCCGGCGTGAAACCGTTACTCATGAAAGGCGCTGAGGATGAGGGTGACGAACACGACCACGACCATGCTCACGGCGAAAAAGGTGACGACCATCACCATCACGGCGAATACAACATGCATCTCTGGCTTTCCCCAGAGATAGCGCGGCTTACAGCGGTTGCAATCCACGACAAATTAGTGGAACTTATGCCGCAAAGTCGAATCAAACTCGACGCCAACCTGAAGGATTTTGAGGCTCAATTAGCCGCAACCGACAAGCAGGTGGGTAACGAGCTCGCACCGCTTAAAGGAAAAGGGTACTTCGTTTTTCATGATGCCTACGGGTATTACGAGAAACATTACGGTCTGACCCCGCTGGGGCATTTTACCGTCAACCCTGAAATTCAGCCTGGTGCGCAGCGTTTACATGAAATCAGAACACAGTTGGTTGAGCAAAAAGCGACATGCGTTTTTGCTGAGCCACAGTTCAGGCCAGCGGTCGTAGAAGCCGTGGCCAGGGGAACATCCGTGCGCATGGGAACCCTTGACCCGCTAGGTACGAACATCCAGTTGAGCAAAGCGAGCTATTCGCAGTTCCTCAGCCAACTGGCGAATCAGTATGCGAGCTGCCTGAAAGGAGATTAACGAGGAAGTGAATACGTGCAACAGATAGCCCGCTCTGTCGCCCTGGCATTTAACAATCTGCCTCGACCCCACCGCGTTATGCTGGGGTCGCTTACAGTTCTCACGTTAGCGGTCGCCGTCTGGCGGCCCTATGTTTACCACCCGAGTTCTGCCCCCATCATCAAAACCATCGAACTGGAGAAGAGCGAGATCCGCTCTCTGCTGCCTGAGGCCAGCGAGCCTATCGATCAGGCCGCTCAGGAAGATGAAGCGATTCCCCAGGATGAGCTGGATGACAAGATCCAGAATGAAGCCGGCATTCATGAATACGTTATTTCCACTGGCGATACGCTGAGCAGCGTCCTGAACCAGTACGGTATCGACATGGGCAACATCAGCCAGCTCGCCGCATCCGATAAAGAGCTGCGTAACCTGAAAATTGGTCAGCAGCTTTCCTGGACCCTAACGCCCGACGGCGATCTGCAACGTCTGACCTGGGAGATGTCCCGTCGCGAAACCCGCACCTACGATCGCACTGCAAACGGTTTCAAAATGACCAGCGAATTGCAGCAGGGCGACTGGGTTAACAGCGTCATGAAAGGGACCGTCGGCGGCAGCTTTGTTTCCAGCGCACGCGATGCCGGCCTGACCAGCGCTGAAATCAGCTCGGTGATCAAAGCCATGCAGTGGCAGATGGATTTCCGCAAACTGAAAAAAGGCGATCAGTTCTCTGTCCTGATGTCCCGCGAAATGCTGGACGGTAAGCGCGAGCAGAGCCAATTGGTGGGCGTTCGTCTGCGTTCAGACGGCAAAGACTACTACGCCATTCGCGCGGAAGACGGTAAGTTCTATGACCGCAGCGGTACGGGTCTGGCAAAAGGCTTCCTGCGTTTCCCAACGGCGAAACAGTTCCGCGTCTCCTCCAACTTTAACCCGCGTCGTCTGAACCCGGTAACTGGCCGCGTAGCGCCGCACCGTGGCGTAGACTTTGCCATGCCGCAGGGCACGCCAGTGCTGGCGGTAGGGGATGGTGAAGTGGTCATGGCGAAACGCAGCGGTGCTGCTGGCTATTACGTTGCTATTCGTCACGGTCGTACGTACACCACCCGCTACATGCACCTGCGTAAACTGCTGGTCAAACCGGGCCAGAAAGTGAAACGTGGCGATCGCATCGCGCTGTCCGGTAACACCGGCCGGTCGACGGGCCCGCACCTGCATTATGAAGTGTGGATTAACCAGCAGGCGGTTAACCCGCTGACGGCAAAACTGCCGCGCACCGAAGGGCTGACCGGGAAAGATCGCAAAGATTACCTGGCGCAGGTGAAAGACGTGATGCCGCAGCTGCGCTTCGACTAAGCTCTCCTGATTTAAAAAGCCGGCGACAGTATGCGCCGGCTTTTTCTTTTGTGCGCGGGCGGCAGCCTCGCTACACTATCCGCATATATTTTTGCGTCACCAGACCCTGGAACCCGCATGGAAACCAAAAAAAACAATATTGAGTACATTCCCGAGTTTGAAAAATCTTTTCGCCACCCGCGTAACTGGGGCGCCTGGATTGGCGTATACGCGTTTGCTGGCATGGCGTTGCTACCTGCTTCACTCCGCGATCCGGTGCTCGGTAAAGTGGGGCGCCTGGCAGGGCGCTTGGGTAAAAGCGCGCGCCGCCGCGCGCAAATAAACCTGTTGTACTGTTTCCCGGATAAAAGCGACGCCGAACGCGAAGCAATTATTGATGACATGTATACCACCGCGCCACAGGCCATGGCGATGATGGCGGAACTGGCGCTGAAAGGGCCGGAGAAGATCGTCGAACGCGTAGACTGGAAAGGGCTGGAGATCATCGACGAGATGCGTCGCAATGATGAAAAGGTGATTTTCCTGGTGCCGCACGGCTGGGGGGTCGACATTCCGGCAATGTTAATGGCGTCGCAGGGCCAGAAAATGGCGGCGATGTTCCATAATCAGGGAAACAAAATCTACGATTTCGTCTGGAATACCGTGCGCCGTCGCTTTGGCGGACGTTTGCACGCCCGAAACGATGGCATTAAGCCTTTCATTCAGTCGGTACGTCAGGGTTACTGGGGCTACTATCTGCCCGATCAGGACCACGGCCCTGAGCACAGCGAGTTTGTCGATTTCTTCGCAACCTATAAAGCCACGCTACCTGCGATTGGTCGTCTGATGAAAGTCTGCCGCGCCCGCGTGATCCCACTGTTCCCGACTTATGACGGTAAAACGCATCGCCTGAGCATTGAGGTACGTCCGCCGATGGACGATCTGCTGACCGCAGACGATCACACCATCGCACGCCGCATGAATGAAGAGGTGGAAGTGCTGGTGGGGCCGCATAAGGAGCAATATACGTGGATCCTGAAGCTGCTCAAAACGCGTAAACCTGGCGAAACAGAGCCGTACAAGCGTAAAGAGCTTTTCCCGAAGAAATAGGAAACCTTCACCCCTCTCCCCTTAGGGGAGAGGGGATCGGAGCTTACTCTACGGTCAGTACGCGGGTGGTATTGGTTGAGCCGATGGTGCTCATCACGTCACCCTGCGTCACGATAACGATATCACCGGACACCAGATAACCTTTGTCGCGCAGCAGGTTCACGGCATCGTGCGCGGCGGCCACGCCGTCGTTGGTGCTGTCGAAGTATACTGGCGTCACGCCGCGATACAGCGCCGTCAGGTTCAGCGTACGCTCGTGACGGGACATGGCGAAGATCGGCAGACCGGAGCTGATACGGGACGTCATTAGCGCGGTACGGCCAGATTCGGTCATGGTGATGATCGCCGTGACCCCTTTCAGGTGGTTGGCTGCGTACATCGCGGACATCGCAATCGCTTCTTCCACATTGTCGAACTGGATATCCAGGCGGTGCTTGGAGACGTTAATACTTGGGATCTTCTCCGCACCCAGGCAGACGCGCGCCATGGCGGCCACGGTTTCCGCCGGATACTGGCCCGCTGCGGTTTCTGCTGACAGCATCACCGCATCGGTACCATCCAGCACGGCGTTCGCCACGTCCATGACTTCCGCACGGGTCGGCATTGGGTTGGTGATCATGGATTCCATCATCTGGGTGGCGGTGATCACCGCGCGGTTCAGCTGACGCGCGCGACGGATCAGCGCTTTCTGGATACCGACCAGTTCAGGGTCGCCAATTTCCACGCCCAGGTCACCACGGGCAACCATCACCACGTCAGAGGCCAGGATCACGTCGTCCATCGCGTCCTGATCGCAGACCGCTTCAGCGCGTTCCACTTTCGCAACGATTTTCGCATCGCAGCCTGCATCGCGCGCCAGGCGGCGAGCATAGTTCAGATCTTCGCCGCAGCGCGGGAAGGAGACGGCCAGATAATCCACGCCGATCTGCGCTGCGGTCACGACATCCGCTTTGTCTTTATCGGTCAGCGCTTCGGCAGACAGGCCACCGCCGAGTTTGTTGATGCCTTTGTTGTTGGAGAGCGGGCCGCCGACGGTCACTTCGGTGAACACCTTCATACCCTGAACTTCCAGCACTTTCAGCTGTACGCGTCCGTCGTCCAGCAGCAGGATGTCGCCAGGCACAACGTCAGCAGGCAGACCTTTGTAGTCGATACCCACTTTTTCCTTATCGCCTTCGCCTTTGCTCAGGTTGGCATCCAGCAGGAATTTATCGCCGATGTTGAGGAAGACTTTGCCTTCTTTAAAGGTCGATACGCGGATTTTTGGACCTTGCAGGTCACCGAGGATAGCAACATGGCGGCCCAGTTTAGCTGCGATTTCACGCACTTTGTCGGCACGTAATTTATGGTCTTCTGGCGTACCGTGAGAGAAGTTCATGCGCACCACGTTGGCACCCGCGGCGATAATCTTTTCGAGGTTATTATCGCGGTCGGTGGCCGGGCCTAAGGTGGTGACGATCTTGGTTCTGCGAAGCCTTCTGGACATGTAATACTCCGTTGACTGAAACAACTTTGGTGTTGCGTGAACATAGAATCGGCCTTCATCTATCGCAAGGCAGTAGCGAGGGGACCGAATGCCGTAAATCGTACATCGTAGTTATTAGGGAACATCGCTCTTTATAAGCAATTCTTTATCAAAACGCGATTCTTTCAGGGCTTCCTTGACCCGCTTCAAGTTATCCCGGAATTTTGCGCCCCGGCGTAAGGTAAAACCGGTCGCCAGCACGTCGATGACCGTCAACTGCGCCAGGCGGGAGACCATCGGCATGTACATGTCGGTGTCCTCCGGTACGTCCAGGGTAATGGCGAGCGTCGCTTCCCGGGCCAGCGGCGTACCTGCCGTCGTCAGGGCGATGACCATCGCATCGTTGTCACGCGCGAGCTGCGCCAGCTCTACCTGGCTCTTGGTGCGGCCCGTATGGGAGATGAGTACCACGACATCATCTTCGCTACAATTCATACAGCTCATGCGTTGCAGCACAATGTCATCGGAGTAAATCACCGGCACGTTAAAGCGAAAGAACTTATTCATGGCGTCATGCGCCACGGCAGCGGACGAGCCAAGGCCAAAGAAGGCAATCCGTTTGGCCTGCGTGAGAAGATCAACCGCGCGATTCACTGAACTCATGTCCAGAGACTGGCGAACGTGGTCGAGCGTGGCCATTGCCGATTCAAATATTTTTGCGGTGTAAGCATCAACGCTGTCGTCTTCATCGACATTGCGATTAACATACGGGGTGCCGTTTGCCAGACTTTGGGCCAGATGCAGTTTAAAATCAGGAAAGCCGCGCGTATCCAGACTACGACAGAATCGATTGACCGTCGGTTCGCTGACGCCCGATTCCTGTGCCAGAGCGGCGATGCTTGAATGAATCGCCTGAGCGGGCGCGGCGAGAATAACTTCAGCCACTTTGCGCTCGGATTTGCTAAGGTGTTCCAGTTGAAACTGGATTTTTTCCAGCATGTTCATTGTTAACAAGACGCTCATGAGGGCATAAACGATTTCATAAAGAGATGAAACCTTGATTCGATTTAGCCGATATTACCCCCGGGACTCCCGAAAGGGTAATCGTCGACAAGAAATGTTGTTGTTTTTTTTCATTACTTGATCGACGTCGGGTTTTGCTCTGACCCTGTTGCGCAAAGAATCGACGTTTGTTGCGTCATCAGACGGGCGTAATGGCCCGGGCGACGAAAAATCACCGTATCGCACGCGACGTTAAGCGCTAATGGTTTCAGGAAACGCGTAAAAGCAGTACAGTGCATTGTAATAAAATTACAACGATACCTGGCAGAGTACCAGGCGATCTAACTGAGGAGAATGACATGGCGGTAACGCAAACAGCCCAGGCATGTGACCTGGTCATTTTCGGCGCGAAAGGCGATCTTGCACGCCGAAAATTGCTGCCTTCCCTGTATCAGCTCGAAAAAGCGGGCCAGATCCATCCCGACACCCGAATCCTTGGGGTAGGGCGCGCCGACTGGGATAAGGAGGCTTATACCAAAGTCGTGCGCGAGGCGCTCGAAACGTTCATGAAAGAGAAAATCGATGAAAGCCTTTGGGATAAGTTGAGCGGGCGTCTCGATTTCTGCAACCTGGACGTCAACGATGTAGGCGCCTTTACCCGTCTGGGTGAAATGCTTGACCAGGAAAATCGTGTCACTATTAACTATTTCGCCATGCCGCCAAGCACCTTCGGCGCCATCTGCAAAGGTCTGGGCGAGGCGAAGCTGAACGCCAAACCGGCGCGCGTGGTGATGGAGAAACCGCTGGGTACGTCGCTGGCGACATCGCGTGAAATCAACGACCAGGTGGGCGAGTTCTTTGAGGAGTGCCAGGTTTACCGTATTGACCACTATCTGGGCAAAGAGACGGTACTGAACCTGCTGGCGCTGCGTTTTGCCAACTCCCTGTTCGTGAACAACTGGGACAACCGCACTATCGACCACGTGGAAATTACCGTGGCGGAAGAGGTGGGCATCGAAGGCCGTTGGGGCTACTTCGACCAGGCTGGCCAGATGCGTGACATGATCCAGAACCACCTGCTGCAAATTCTGTGCATGATTGCCATGTCTCCACCGTCAGATCTGACGGCCGACAGCATTCGTGATGCCAAAGTGAAAGTGCTGAAATCACTGCGCCGTATTGACCGCTCCAACGTGCGTGAGAAAACCGTGCGCGGCCAGTACACCGCAGGTTTTGCCCAGGGGAAAAAAGTTCCAGGCTATCTGGAAGAAGAGGGCGCGAACAAGTCCAGCAACACCGAGACGTTTGTGGCGATCCGCGTGGATATCGACGACTGGCGCTGGGCCGGTGTGCCGTTCTACCTGCGTACCGGGAAACGTCTGCCGGCAAAATGCTCCGAAGTGGTGGTCTACTTCAAAAATCCGGAACTGAACCTGTTCAAAGAATCCTGGCAGGAACTGCCGCAGAACAAACTGACCATCCGTCTGCAACCGGACGAGGGTGTGGATATTCAGATCCTGAACAAAGTGCCGGGTCTTGATCACAAACACAACCTGCAAACCACCAAGCTCGACCTGAGCTACTCTGAAACCTTCAACCAGACGCATCTCGCCGATGCTTACGAGCGTCTGCTGCTGGAAACCATGCGTGGTATCCAGGCGCTGTTCGTCCGCCGCGATGAAGTGGAAGAGGCGTGGAAGTGGGTCGACTCCATCACCGAAGCGTGGGCAGCCGATCAGGACGCGCCAAAACCGTATCAGGCGGGAACATGGGGACCTGTCGCCTCCGTTGCGATGATCACCCGTGATGGACGCTCCTGGAACGAGTTCGAATAACCCCCCCTCTCTAGCCCAAAGGTGTTATTTTACCGGTAACATGATCTAACACAGCTAGTGGCATAATTTTTATCTTTTAAGCTCCGCGTGGATTCACCCGCGGAGCTTTTTTTATTACACTCCCTTCAGACATTTTGCCCCTGCGCTCCGGATAACAGGCGTTTCAGCGTTGTTAACAACCGTCAGAAACTGTGTAAACTCCCGAGCCTGGACAGATAAATTAGAGGAGCTTTTATGAATCCGACATTGTTACGCGTAACACAGCGCATCGTTGAACGCTCGAAAGAGACCCGTGCTGCCTACCTTGCCCGCATCGAACAGGCGAAGAGTGAAACTGTCCATCGCTCTCAGCTGGCCTGCGGGAATCTGGCCCACGGCTTTGCGGCCTGCCAGCCTGGTGATAAAGACGCGCTGAAAAGCATGTTGCGTAACAATATCGCCATCATTACCTCCTATAACGACATGCTTTCAGCCCACCAGCCGTATGAGGTCTACCCGTCTATCATCCGCAATGCGCTGCACAGCGTGAACGCGGTGGGCCAGGTTGCAGGCGGCGTGCCGGCTATGTGTGATGGCGTAACCCAGGGCCAGGATGGTATGGAGCTGTCCCTGCTGAGCCGCGAAGTGATCGCCATGTCAGCGGCAGTGGGCCTCTCTCACAATATGTTTGATGGCGCGCTCTATCTGGGCGTGTGCGACAAAATCGTCCCGGGGCTGGTGATGGCCGCGCTGTCGTTTGGCCATCTGCCAGCGATTTTTGTGCCGTCAGGCCCGATGGCTAGCGGTCTGCCAAACAAGGAAAAAGTCCGTATCCGCCAGCTGTATGCCGAAGGAAAAGCGGACCGTCAGGCGCTGCTGGAAGCGGAAGCCGCGTCCTATCACGCGCCGGGCACCTGTACGTTCTACGGTACGGCCAACACCAACCAGATGGTGGTGGAGTTTATGGGTATGCAGCTGCCGGGCTCGTCGTTCATCCAGCCAGATGCGCCACTGCGTAAAGCGCTGACCGAAGCCGCAGCCCGTCAGGTGACGCGCCTGACCGGTAACGGCAACGAGTGGATGCCAATGGGCAAAATGGTGGATGAAAAAGTCATCGTCAACGGGATTGTCGCCCTGCTGGCGACCGGCGGTTCAACCAACCATACCATGCACCTTGTTGCGATGGCGCGCGCGGCGGGCATTCTGATCAACTGGGATGACTTCTCCGAAATCTCCTCCGTGGTACCGCTGATGGCGCGTCTGTACCCGAACGGTCCGGCGGACATCAACCACTTCCAGGCCGCGGGCGGCGTGCCGGTACTAATGCGCGAGCTGCTGAAAGGCGGCCTGCTGCATGAGGATGTCAACACGGTGGCGGGCTTTGGCCTGCATCGCTATACCCTTGAACCCTGGCTGAACAACGGTGAGCTGGACTGGCGCGAAGGGGCGAGCGCTTCGCTCGATCCTCAGGTTATCGCAACCTTCGAACAGCCGTTCTCACCTCACGGCGGCACCAAAGTGCTGAGCGGTAACCTTGGACGTGCCGTGATGAAAACTTCTGCCGTGCCGGAAGAGAATCAGGTGATTGAAGCCCCGGCGGTGGTGTTTGAAAGCCAGCACGACGTTTTACCTGCCTTTGACGCGGGTCTGCTTGATAAAGACTGTGTGGTCGTGGTGCGTCATCAGGGACCAAAAGCGAACGGGATGCCAGAATTACATAAACTTATGCCGCCGCTTGGTGTATTATTGGACCGCCGTTTCAAAATTTCGCTGGTAACCGATGGACGCCTCTCGGGGGCATCCGGTAAAGTGCCTTCAGCGATTCATGTCACCCCGGAAGCCTACGACGGCGGCCTGCTGGCGAAAGTGCGTGATGGTGACATGATCCGCGTTAACGGTCAGACAGGCGAGTTAACCCTGCTGGTGGATGAAGCAGAGCTGGCGGCGCGTCAGCCACATATTCCTGACCTGAGCGCGTCACGCGTGGGTACCGGACGCGAAATGTTTGGTGCGTTGCGTGAGAAACTCTCCGGTGCGGAGCAGGGCGCAACCTGTATTACGTTTTAAGACGACTTGATTTTAACGATCTGGCGAGAGAAAACTCTGATGAAAAACTGGAAAACAAGTGCAGAAGCAATCCTGACCACTGGCCCTGTCGTGCCGGTTATTGTGGTAAACAAACTGGAGCACGCTGTCCCAATGGCGAAGGCGCTGGTTGCGGGTGGCGTTCGTGTTCTGGAAGTGACCCTGCGTACGGCCTGTGCGATGGATGCGATCCGCGCTATCGCCAAAGAAGTGCCGGAAGCGATCATCGGTGCCGGTACGGTTCTGAATGCGCAGCAGCTGGCGGAAGTGACCGAAGCGGGCGCACAGTTTGCCATCAGCCCAGGGCTGACTGAGCCCCTGCTGAAAGCCGCAACCGAAGGTTCTATTCCGCTGATCCCGGGTATCAGCACCGTTTCTGAACTGATGCTGGGCATGGACTACGGTCTGAAGGAGTTTAAATTCTTCCCGGCTGAAGCGAACGGCGGCACCAAAGCGTTGCAGGCGATTGCGGGCCCATTCTCCCAGGTGCGTTTCTGCCCAACGGGCGGCATCTCTCCGGCCAACTACCGTGACTATCTGGCGCTGAAAAGCGTGCTGTGCATCGGCGGCTCCTGGCTGGTTCCGGCGGATGCGCTGGAAGCAGGCGACTGGGATCGCATCACTAAGCTGGCTCGCGAAGCGGTAGAAGGCGCGAAACAATAAGCGATTCTCAGTGAGAAAAACGGGTCGTATGGCCTGATGCTGGTTACTTTATGTGACCAGCATGTATGAGTTCTTCTTCTTCTCCCCACAAACATTTTTAATATCCCTAACCGCCAGGCGTATCATTCTTCATTATTAAATAATCCCTCACTTATATATTTAATGAATAAATCATTCTTAATTTATCTGTGATAAGATTGCTTGGTCCTTTTTTATTTATTCTGTGAATAATTTTACTTCCCCTGAGTTAATTCAACTTGAAGTTGGGTATTTTAATAGGGGGGCGATAGGTGTATTGT